>JANTFM010000036.1 GCA_024763475.1 Acidobacteriota bacterium
GTGGTTGTGGCCGGGGGCGGGGTGGGCTTCATACTTCGGGAGCCGCGGTTCTTCTGGCTGGATACGACGCTCTCGATCGCGAAGCGTACACTCTCGGAGTCGCCTTCTGGGGTTTCGGATCTCGCGGCCAGACGCGGCAAGCTGCTGCTGTACGGACTCGCAAGCAGGCTCTCATGAAGTTCAGCGATCAGGAGGCCGGTGTGGTGCGTGCTCTCGCCGTCGATGACGCCTTCGAAACCTAGAACGGGGCCGTCCTCGGTCAGGGTCAGCACGAGGCGCTCGTAGTCGATGCCCGGCTGGGCGAGGAGTCCCGCCTGCCTGAGAACACCCGACCAGTTCGGGGCTGCTGGTTGAGCAGCGACCGGCGGGGCTTGCGGTTCCTTCTGTTGGGCTCCCTTTTCCACTCGCGCTGATGGCGCAGGTCTTGGCGTCTCACGGGCGCTTTCGCCTGCTGGTCTCCGCCGATGATTCCGACTGAGGGTGGCGAGTCCAAGGCCACCCGCCGCGATAGTTAGAGCAGCGGCCGCGAGCAGGAGGTAGGCGCGCCTGCGCGAAGCCCGGTGCTTTGTCACCGTGGACTCGGGGACGATGGCCAGGCGCCGGCAACGTGTCTTTGCCGCGAGCAGGGCGCTAGATAGCCGTGCCGCGGAAAGCGGGTCGATCAACTCGCGGTCCTCGATCCCGTCCCACGGATCGTTGAGCTCGATCTCGATCCCAAGCTCCTCGAGGGGCGGGGCGAGCTGATCTCTCAGCGGTGATGTCTCCTCTCTCGCTCCGGAGAGCACGACGCTTGCGACGCCCTCTGGATCGATCGTCTGACGATAGAAGCGGAGCGACCTCTCGATCTCCTGGAAATCCGTGAGACGCTTCTCGACGGCAGCTACCGGATCATCGGCGGCGAGGATCCGGCTCGGGACCTCCCGAGTCAGGACGAGCTCTCGTTGCTTGAGGAAGGACAGGCTGGTGCGGCTGCCGCCAAGCGATACCCAGAGGACGCTGCTGTTGTGTTCGATATCGACCTGGTTGAGGGTCTGTGTGCCCGGGGTCGCGACAGACTCCACGGGACAGCCCTCCGCCGCGAGCATGCCGACCCATGTGGCGAGGGGCTCGCGCGGTAGACCGAAGAGACAGTACTCGCGGTTGCCTTCGTCGTCTGGAGGATACGTGAAGTGTGTCGCGAGGAATGCGGCAGGATTCTCGTCGAGCAGCTGGGCTTTTCGAGTCTCCAGAGCGAGCTGCCGTTCACTCTCACTCAACTTGGGGATCTGGGCATGGGAGAGCCGAGCGTCGGCACCGAAGATCACGAGGTGGACCGGTGCCGTGACCGCGAGTTCGGCCAGGACCGAAGTGAGAGCTACCGGAACCTCGTCCAGCGTGGAAATCGTCCTCTCTGCCCAGGCGAGCAGCCTCGCCTTCCGGGTATCAGACAGCGCGACTGCCCGGACCCCCTCTGGTGAGATCTCGATTCCAATGACGCCACGACGACGCACGGCAAAGCCTCCTTCGGGGGCTTATCGGACAAATGCAAGCAAACCTGAGGAATCGAAAACGCGTTTGTTTGGCTGCGAAAACCGGTGGAAGGCAGGGCTATTCGGCAATTTTCGCTGAGACGAGGCGAACAATATCGTCTCCACTTGACTTGCCCAGCAGAAGGTCGGCATCCGTGCTGTCAAGGACCTCGTTCCTGCCCTTGGAGTAGATCACGACCGTGCCGTAGTCCCCACCGTCCGGTGAGCTTGTTGCCATAAAGAGTCCAAAGGGTTTCGCCCAGGGATCCACGAAGCCCTCATAGTCCCTCGTGCCGGTGATCATGGCTGCGGTGAGGGTCTTGCCCGAGATGTCCCGTCCCGCAGACTTACTGAGATAGGGGCCATCCCAGCCCATCACGCCGCCGCTTTCGTACAGGCAGTCGAACGCGACGAGATCCAGGTGCATGTTGCTGTCTTCTCCCGGATCCCATTGACACGGCCAGTACTGGGTATCGGCGTAGTAGCGGGCCAAACTGGTTGAAAGGAGTTCGAGATCCGAGTCGGCTTGCGCGATGCGGCTGCGTTCCACCTGCGTGGAGACCAGTGGGACGATGGCACCCACCAGGATCCCTATGGCAGCCACGGCGACGATGACCTCGGTCAGCGTGTAGCCTCTCTCTCCAATCCGCATGACAGACTCCTCCCGAGGCTCACCCTTCGCGTTGCTCGATCTCTCCGCGCAGGGTGGGCAGGTACTGTGTGTTTCGGCTCGAACAGGGTGAACTTGAGCGCGTTCGCGTCCGACGGAGCGGACTCGTGGACTTACCAGTCGACACAGCGCTGTTGCATGCTGTGTCGTCGGCAGGTGGAAAGCCACGATCGAGGCCGACGGCGGGATCTTGGGAAGACGTCTCGAGTCCGCGAAGGAGGGCCCTCGCGGGTGCCCAGCCTCCAGAGGAGGCGTTTCGGACGAAGGGCTCATGCGGATTCCGGCTTCGGTGATCGCAAACACATCGACGGCCGCGTTCTGATTCCGTGCTACAGGGAGTGTGCGATCTCCCTCGCGTCGAGACGCGCTTGCTCGAGGATCCCCTCCAGGGTCTCGGGCTCGATCCCAAGCTGCTTGATGGCCGGATGCTCCGAGAGTCCGTCCTCTCCCCGGCCGAAAGCAGCCGAGAGGCTGACCATCCAGGTGTTCCTCGCGTACGCCTCGGGTGCGTCGCCAGGATTGCCCTGGAACTCGACAGCTGTGAACAGGGATTCAGGAAGGCCCCACTTCGCCAGCAGGCGGGATCCTGCCAGGTAAGCGTACTCGGAGAGAACTTGGGTCAGAAGCTCCTCCTCCGGGCGTTCGACCGTTCCCGCGAGGACCAGGGTCCTGATGGTTTCGAGAAGAACCGGTTCACCCGAAGCGTGGAGCAGCCCGGCCAGGAAGGCCTCCTCGGCATCGTCCTTGAGCTGCACTGCCAGCAGCCGGGATGCCGCGGACGCGGCAAGGGCCCGTCTCCACGCATGGCCCAGGATCTCGTTGAATCCCCGGTCCTCGGAGCGGAAGGTCTCCTTGCCCGCGGCGCCAATCACCAGCGCAACAACCATCGCGCTGCCCAGGCGGCCGATCGCGAGATCGAGGTTCTTGATTTCGGAAAGCCCGGCGTAGATTGCCGAGTTTGCCATCTTGAGAATGCGGGCCGCCAAGGCCCCATCCGTCGCGATGATCTGGCTGAGTTTCTTTGCGCTCGAAGTGGGACTTGCGGCTTCCTGCTTCACCTTCGTTGCGACATCGGGCATCACAGGGAGTGTCAGCCTACCTGCGTTGATCTCTTCCATCAGCAGGCTGCTGAGAGTCTCGAAGTCCAAGGCGTTTGCTGTTGCACTCATCGTGTTCGCACTCCCGGGGTTGCCTTTCCGCAGCGACAGGACGGGTTACTAGCGGCAATCTAGGGATCGTGACGAGAGATGTCCAGATCGGATCGCTCTGAGAGTACCGCCAAAGCACCGGGCGGAACGCACAAAAGAGGATACACTGGACCATGCTCGAAAGAGGACGGAACGCGGTGTGACCCGCAACGAAGGGGATCGGCATGAAGTCCCGACAGTATCTCAGGTTGGTCGTCTTGTTCTTCCTGCTGGGTTTTTTCTCTGGTGTTCCCACGCTTGCTGGCGACCTGATTCAGACCGCCATGCTCCCCTTTGAACTGGGCCGGACCACGCCGGTGGCTCTAACGGTGGGTGCGTTGCGCGTGAACGAACTCACCGTTTCCGAGGCTGACCAACCCGTCTTCGCTTCGCTTCTCCCGCCCCATGGTGGGCAGAGTCGCTACTCCTGGATTCTCTATGGAGTGCGTGCCGAGAACAGCTCGGAACGCAGACACAAGCTGGCCGCGCGCGTGCGCCTCCTTGACAAGAACGGAGCCGTCATCGACGAGTTCGAATTCCGCGGATCCGTTCGCGCGGGACACTACCGTGTGCTGGAACTGAAGCGGTTGACGTTGAACTACATCAAGTCGCTGGTGGACCACGTGGAGTTGACGGTCAGCCAGGAGTAGCTTCGTCGAACGAGAGGCTTGGGAGGCACGGGAGGTGGAACGCGGATTCCCATCACGTGAAGCCCTGAATCGTGCGTTCCTGGGAATCGCTCGGCCGCGCGCGGCGGGCAGCCCGGCTGACTCCCAGGTGCGGGCCGAACTGTTGACTCGATTGTCCGCGGCAGGGCTCGAAGCCCGAGAGCAACCTTTCAGCTACTCTTTCGTACGCCCGTTACGGGCCATGCGCTCAGGCCTTCTCTGCCTCGCGGCGGCGGTTGCCATCCTGGTTGTGGCTCCTCCACGAACGCCCTTCGCTCTTGGGGCCGGCCTGCTGCTGGCCATGGGAGGCTGGCTCTTGTGGCAGCTCCTGAAGCGGGACAGCTTCTTTTTCCCCGCGGCTCCTGCGGTTGGCGAGCCCATGGTCCAGACGGCGAATGTCGTCGCCGAGCTTCCAGCAGCCGTGAGCCGGGACGAGGATCGGGTCGAGGTGCCGGCTCGAACGGTCCTCCTCGTGGCCCATCACGACACCAAGTCACAGAACATTTCCATCCTGCTGCGTGCCCTGCTTCTCATCGTGGCCATCGTGGGTGCGCTGGCGGCTTGCACATGGTGGATCGCGGGCGCGGTCGGTCCCGCGGGTGTGAGCCTTCGCGCCGCGGGTTTGCTCGGCGCTCTGGCGTTCGCCGCCCTCGCGGCGGCCAGCTTCGAGGACCGGTCGCCGGGCGCACTGGACAACGCCGCGTCGATGTTGGCGGTGATCGAGGCGGCGCGCTGCCTGATCGAGCGACCGGTCTCGCCTCCCTTGCGCCTGATCATCCTGCTACCGGGTGCGGAGGAGCACTTCATGGCCGGGGCTCGTTACTTCCTGCGGATGATGTCAAGGGATCTTCCGCGATCCGCGACTTTGGTCCTCAACGTCGATGGCATCGGAAGTCCCGGGCCCCAAGGAATCGTCGCAGCGAGTCGGCTCGCGGCGTGGGTTCAGGAGGGAGCCCGAGCTCACGGCGTGGCGTTGCGCCGGGTGTGGATGCCCCCGGGTTCGGGGACGGATGCCGTCCCGTTCGAAACGGCCGCCTACCGGGCGCTGACCCTGACCAGCGGTGCCCTCAGCCGGGCGGTACTGGCGGTTCACACGGAGGCCGATACGCCCGAGCGAGTCGATCCGCGCTCCGTGAGCGATGCGGCGCTCCTGCTGGAAGCTCTCGTGCGCTCGGCAGCGACGTCCTGGCCGGAAGAGAGCGCATGAGGCGTGAACCGGACAGCTGGGACGATCTTGTGGGCGCCGAGATCTATGCTGAGACCGTTCGGGAGGGGACGCTCTACACGCGTCTCGCGGCCGATCTGGTCGAACTCCTCGCGCCGGAATCCGGCGAGTGCTTTCTTGATGTGGCCGCGGGCAGCGGCCTGGTCAGCAGAGAGCTTGAGCGCCAGCTCCGAGGGACCGGCCTCGTGGTCGGCTTCGATGGTGCGCCAGCGATGGCGCAAGTGGCGAGGAGAGAGCTTCCAGGCGAGCAGACGGCATTCCTCGCTGCGGAGCCCACCGCGCTGCCCTTGGGAGATGGCCTCTTTGATGGGGCCAGTTGCAGCGCGGCCCTCTGGCATTTTCCCGCCTTGGGTCGTTTTTTCAGGGAGCTGGCGCGGGTCCTGCGGCCCTCCGGCCGCCTCGCTTTCAACGTCCCGGCCAGCCAGTTGCGGGATATCGAGGATCTCCCGCCAGCTCCGATCCAGCTGCTTCTCGCGCAACGTGGGGAGCGCAGATTCGGCGCTTCCCCCCAGCCGGCGGGGCCGGAGCAGCACAGCGAAGACATTCTCTCCCTTGCCCAGGATGCCTCGTTGAGTCCGATCGAGACGCGCCTGGCCGACGTCTCTGTCTGCCAGCAGGAATTACTCGATCTCCTCGCCGTTCCTGCGATCTCGGCCCGGTTCTACCCTGATCAGAGCGAAGAGCAGCGCGAGGAATGGCTCGCGGAGGTCGCCCGTCGCATCGATCCGGACGAGGGGTTGCGTGTTCGTTGGTGGGAGGTCCTGCTGCGCGCTCGCCCCTGTTCTTCCTGAGCCCGTCGCCTGAAACGCGGCCAATTCTCCGCGCTAGACATCATGGATTGACCGGTCCATCCACGATGTCTAAAACTTCGGCTTCCGGAAGGTGACACTCCCGAGGAAGTCCATCGCGTCGGTCATCGCTCGCTTGTATTCGTTCTCGAGGACGACGACGTAGACCTGATAGAAGCGGCGAGCATCCTTGAACTCGTAGAGACCAATGCGGTAGCGATTGTCTCCTTCCCAGCAGAGAAAGGCTCGGCTGATCGTCGCGCGGCCCTCCACGTGCAGGACGCGCGGAAAGCGGTTGAACGCGCTGTGGGACCACCACGTGTTTCCCCGAAGCATGCCGGCGCGTGACATGCCGGACGGCGTATACACCCAGGCCTTCCCGCAATCCGCGAGGGCTCTGCTCTCGTCAGGAAAGGGAACGACCCTCTGGTACTCGCCCCCCAGTGCCTCGACGCCTTTCCGGATCTTCGCGTGCAGCCAGCCGGCCTGCTCTTCCTTGCCACGACTGGAGACAGACCCGATGGAGAAATTGGGTTTGATCGAGAAGTAGATCGCCATGTCCGGCTGTGCCGCACCATCCGGCTGCCGGTAGAGGCTGCCCGTCACAGACTCGAGGAATACCGTATCTCCCTGGTGCAAAGACCTGATCTCGTCGTCTCCGAGTCCCAGGTGGAACCAATCGCTGGAAAGCTGTGCCTCGACGACCTGCGCGCCGCCAATGAAGTCACCCCCTGCGGGCATGCCGGCTCCGGTGAAACAGCCGGCGAGGCATAACAGGAAGATGAGTCCAGTTAACCAGAGAAACGCGAACTTTTCGAACATGACACACCCCACTCGGCCAACCCAGGCAATTCCGTGCGCCACGAGGGTGCGCACGCGCAGGTTCCGTCAGCTCAGTACCTTCTGACAAGTTCAGCCCTCAACGTACTGCACAAGGATGTTTTCGGCCCAGAACCGTTGAATCGCACTGAGCTGACGGCACCCATAGGCCCTCGCGGCGAAGGTTCATGAAGCCTCCGAGCAAACGGTCGCAAACAAGCTCGTGCCCGCCCCATGGGGACCGAGGCGGGGGAAGGACCGGCGCCGACCGCACTCACAGGCTATATTTCGTCCTTGGGAAACTTAGCTTTCGAAGGCGGGGTGAGACCATGGGTTTCTTCAAGAGATTGTTTGCTTCCAAGGCGCCGCCTGCGTCGGCCGCCACTCTCGGCCGCAACGAGCCCTGCTGGTGTGGCAGCGGGAAGAAGTACAAGCATTGCCACTATGCCGATGACCGGGACTACATCGCGCGGAAACGCGCGGCGGCCTGCAAGGGTCCCACCTGAGGGGGTTGATCGCGGGGCGGTGCCTCGTTTCGATCTCTTGCTGGACAGATGGAGTTGATGGGGAGTGAGCAGGCCTTGCCTGAGGCTGTGTGTCCTCAGAGCAGCCGGATCTTCGCCGTCGGCTTGCCCGCCAAGCGTGTGCCGCGCGCGCCTGCCCCGCAGATTTGCAGAGTGCTCATGTCGAAAGTGGCCTCCTTGACCCGCTGGTACTTCTGCGGGACGAAGTCGAGGTGGAGTTCCTGGTCGCAGGCTCCGAGGAAGAGCTTGTCGATCTTTCCCTTCCGGTCGCGGATCAACTCGTACTCCTTGTCGTGGATGAAGCCCTTGATGTGGATCATCTTCGCAAAAGGGTTCTTCTTCGTATCCCGGTAGATTACGGTGAGGACTTGCCCCTCTTTTTCGTCGAAGACACCGACGTAGAGGACCTTCTTGGGGAGCAGCTTTTTCTGTGGCGGCGCCATGATGCGGTAGCTTCCATCGCTCGACACCGCGAGGATCTTGTCGAACTCGCTGACGGAGATCTGGAACCTGTCGCCCTTGACATCGGAGCCGAAGAAGCCGGTCTTGGAGTCCAGGCTGAGCTTGATGTCCTGGCGCGCCACGTCCTTCTTGGAGATCGCAGAGAAGCTGGCGATCTCCGTGCGCCGGGGGTACTGGTCGCCGTAGCGCTCGAGCAGGTCCTCGAAGAACGCGATCGTCGTCTCTTGCAGCGCCCAGAGCTTCTCCTTGGTTTCACGGATTGCGCGGACGATGTCGTCGAGGTCCTTGCGGTTCTTGGCGATGTCGTAAGCAGAGATACGGCGGATGCGGATCTCGAGCAGGCGCTGAACATCCTCGTCGTTCATTTCCCGGATGAAGAGCTCGGAGAACAGCTCCATGCCCGCGTAGACTTCTTTGACGACCTGCTCCTGGGTCGGAGCCTCCTCGATGCGCTTGTAGACCCGCTGCTCGATGAAGATCTGTTCGAGCGTGAGGTGATGGCGCTTGATCTCGAGTTGGTCGAGTTCCCAGGCGAGTTCCCGGCCGATCTGATCCTTGATCTGCTCCGTGAGTGCGATGAGCACTTCGGCGGGACTCATGTCCCTCGGATGGCGATCGTGGATGACGACGATGTTCGAGGAGACCGACATCTCGCAGGAGGTGTAGGCATAGAGCTGGGGGATGACCTCGCTCGAGTACGCGCCGCGCCGCAGGTGGAGCACGATCTCCACGTTCTCCGCCGTGCGGTCCTCGATCGACGAGATCTTGACCTTGCCCCGCTGCACGGCGGTCTCGATCGAGGCGATCAGCGACTCAGTCGTCGTGCCGAAGGGAATCTCATCGATCGTGACCGTCTTCTTGTCGCGGCTCGGACGCAGCTTGGCGCGTACGCGGATCTTCCCCCGTCCCTCGTTGTAATCCGTGACGTCCATCAGGCCGCCCTGGGGAAAGTCCGGGTAGATCTCGATACTTTCGCCGAGGAGGTAGCGGATCTGCGCGCGAAGCAACTCGGCGAAATTGTGAGGCAGGATGCGCGTCGCCATGCCCACCGCGATGCCTTCGGTGCCGAGCATCAGGGCCACCGGCAACTTGACTGGCAGGACGACCGGCTCCTTCCTGCGGCCGTCGTAACTGTCCTCCCACTCGGTGAGATGCTTATTGAAGAGGGTTTCCCTGGCGAGGGGCGTCAGGCGGCACTCGATGTAGCGGGCCGCGGCCGCACGGTGTCCCGAGATGATGTTGCCGAAGTTGCCCTGGCGCTCGATGAAGTATTCCTTGTTGGCCAGCACGACGAGTGCGTCGCCTATCGATGCGTCGCCATGGGGGTGGAGCTTCATCGTCTCGCCGATGACGTTGGCGACCTTGTGGAAGCGGCCATCATCCATCTCGGAGAGGGTGTGCAGGATGCGCCGCTGCACGGGCTTGCAGCCGTCCCGCAGTTCGGGGATGGCGCGGTCGATGATGACGTAGCTGGCGTACTCCAGGAAGTTCTGGCGCATCACCGGCTCGACGTAGTTCATGCCGCCTTCAGACTTCGTTTGGTCCATGGGTGTCTCAGCTCACCTCGCTGATCAGGTTGTCAATGATGAAGCGCCGCCGCTCGGGTGTGTTCTTGCCCATGAAGAAGTCGAGCGCGATGTTGACCTCGCTCATCGACCGGATATCGACCTGCGTCAGACGCATGTCCGCGTCGATGAACTGTTTGAATTCTCCGGGGGAAATCTCGCCGAGTCCCTTGAAGCGCGTGATCTCCGGCCCGGAGATCTTCTTGATCGCGGCGTCCCGCTCCTTCTCGGAGAAGCAGTACACCAGGCTCTTCTTGTTACGTACCCGGAAGAGTGGTGTCTCGAGGATGTGGAGGTGCCCGCGCAGGACCAGTTCCTCGAAATAGCGCAGGAAGTAGGTCAGGAGGAGATTGCGAATGTGCATGCCGTCCACGTCGGCGTCGGTCGCGATGATGACGTGTGCATAGCGCAGATTGTCGACGCTATCCTCTATGCCGAGGGCGCGCATGACGTTGTACAGCTCCTCGTTCTTGTAGATCGCATCGCGCTTGAGGCCGTGACAGTTCAGCGGCTTGCCCTTGAGCGTGAAGATCGCCTGCGTGTCCACGTTGCGGGCCTGGATCAGCGAGCCTCCCGCGGAATCTCCCTCGGTGAGGAAGATGGTCGATTCTGCGCCCCGGGCATCCCGGTCGCCAAGGTGGAACTTGCAATCCGTAAGTTTGGGGATACGAATCGCGGTTTTCTTGGCCCGTTCCCGTGCCTGCTTCTTGATCGCAGAGAGTTCCTTGCGCAGCTTTTCGTTGATCTGGATCTTCTCGACCAAGGCCTTGGCTGCACCCTTGTTGCCGTGCAGCCAGAGGACAACCGCATCGCGAACCGCTGCGACGATCCATGGCCGCACCTCGGTGGAGCCGAGCTTGTTCTTGGTCTGGCTCTCGAAGACCGGGTCCTGGAGCTTGATCGAAATCACTCCGATCAGTCCGTCTCGCACGTCCGGCCCGGCGAAGGACTTGCCCGCGAACTCGTTGATTCCCTTGAGAATCCCCTCTCGGAACGCGCTCTGATGAGTCCCCCCGTCGTTGGTGTACTGGCCGTTGACGAAGGAGAAGTAGTTCTCGCCGTAGTTCGTGGTGTGCGTGAAGGCGAACTCGAGGCGATCCTCCTGGCAGTGGAGGATGTCGTAGATCGCGGAGACCTCGCCCAACTCCTCGTCGAGCAGGTCCTTGAGGCCTTCCTTGCTGCGAAAGGTCGTGCCGTTGTAGCTCAGACTCAGGCCCGCGTTCAGGTAGGCGTAGTAGCGCAGGCGTCGCTCGATGAAGTCATCGTTCCAGGCGAACTCGCCAAAAATTTCCGGGTCGGGGGTGAAGGCGATCTGCGTGCCGTCCGCTTCTTTCGCCGAACTCCCTTTCTTCTCCTTGAGTAGGCGTCCTTGAGTGAAGAAGCCTTGCCTGTACTTTCCGCCACGCCATGAGCAGACCTCGAAGTCGTGAGAGAGCGCGTTGACGGCCTTGGTTCCGATCCCGTTGAGACCGACCGAGAATTGGAAGACGTCGTCGTTGTACTTGCCGCCGGTATTGATCTTCGAGACGCAGTCGATGACCTTGCCGAGCGGGATGCCGCGCCCGAAGTCCCTGACGCGGACCGTTTCGTTGTCGCGCTCGATGACGATGCGCTTGCCGGCGCCCATGATGAACTCGTCCACCGAGTTGTCGATGACCTCCTTCATCAGGATGTAGATGCCGTCGCTCGGGTGGGATCCATCGCCCACGCGCCCGATGTACATCCCGCTGCGCAGCCGGATGTGCTCGAGGGCGTCGAGGGTCTGGATCGCCTTCTCGTCGTATGCAACCTGCTTGCGCGCCACAGGCTCTCCTCTCCCTGGCCGAGCCACCTGAGTTGTTTCGAGGCAAAAAAAGTCGCGACCGCGCAGGCGGCCGCGACCATTTTACGACGCCCTGTCAAGACGTCGAGCGGAGATTCGGTTCAGGGAGTTGCGAAAGACTGAAGCTCTCCCGTGGCCAGGATGAGGCCCATCGGTGTGGCGATCTTGGCCTCGAAGCGGACGACCATCAAGGGGTTGGTCTTCGTGACCCAGAAGGTCGCGTCGTCTTTTTCGCTGTCGAGCGGCGTTCTGCTGACCTTGAAGGTCTCGAACTCTCCCGCGGGCACCGTAACCTTCTCCTCGGCCGCCACGGCGATCTTCCACAGGCGGGTCTTTTGCCGCTGGACGTCGAAGGTGCGCGCACTGGTCTGGTAGCCCGGAGCCAGCGGGAGGGCGCTGAGGACTGTCGCGAAGGCTGCGTCGCTGCCGAAGACCGGCGCTTCGAGCGTCAGGTTCAGCGGGACCGTTCCGTTGGGAGTCTGAGCCGAGCCCTCGATCTTCTCGTCGCTGAAGCTGAGATCGATCGAGATCGGGCCCTGTTTGACGGAACGGCGGAGCGGCTTGAGGCTCTTGGCGTCGAGGTGGAAGACGTCGACGGAGTCACCCATCGGAGTCTTGGACTTGGCCTCGAGTTTCCATGCGGCGGTCTCGCCGAGTTGCACCGAAGTGAGGAGGCGCTCACTCTCGATGACCATCTCCTGGCCTCCCGGAATCGCGAGCTTGGTCGTCAGCTTCTGCGTGAGCGCCTGGGTGACGCCTTCGCGCACCGCGGGAAGGGCGGCGGTCTTCGCGTCGTCGGCTCCCTTGGCCTTCTGCGGCATCTTGACCGTATCGATGTCGACCAACAGGGACTTGATATGGTCCTTGATTTCCTTCGACCCGTCCTTCTGATAGCGTCCGCCGAGGTGCTCTGCCAGGAACTCCTCGATCACGGCAAACATGGCGATGCGATTGTTCTTGCCGCGGAAGCCATGGCCTTCGTCGGGAGCGACCATGTACTCGACGGGCCGCTTGAGATCCCGGAGGGCGACGACGATCTGGTCGGACTCGGCCTTGTTGACCCGCGGGTCGTTGGCGCCCTGGATCACGAGCAGCGGGGCCTTGATCTGCTTGGCGTGGAAGAACGGGGACTGCGCGACGAGCTGCTTGTGGTCCTCGGGATCCGCAGGATCACCGACGCGCTTGAGGAAGATCTTCTTGATCGGACCCCAATAGGGGGGGATGGACTCGAGCAGGCTGATGATGTTCGAAGGGCCGACGATGGAGACGCCCGCGGCGTAGAGGTCCGGCGTGAAGGCGGTTCCTGCCAAGGTTGCATAGCCACCGTAAGACCCGCCGAGGATGCCGATGCGGTGGGGATCGGCGATGCCCTCATCAATGAGGTACTTCACACCATCGCTGATGTCGTTCTGCATGATCCCGGTGCCCCAGGTCTTATTGCCGTCGTTCAGGTGCTTCTTGCCGTAGCCGGTCGAGCCACGGAAATTCGGCTGCAGGACCGCGTACCCTCGATTGGCCAGGAACTGCGCGAGGGGCTCGTAGCCCCAGTTGTCGCGGGCCCAGGGGCCGCCGTGGACGTAGAGGATGGCCGGCAGATTCCTGGCAGGCGCGCCCTCGGGCAGGGTCAGGTAAGCCGGGATCTTCGCGCCGTCGCGGGTGAGATAGCGCACGGGCTTCATGTGCGCGAGGGACTTCGTAGGCAGCTCGGGGCGGGAGTCGTAGAGCTTTTTTACCTTGCCCTTCTTGCGGTTGTAGAGATAGACGGCGCCGGGGTTGATATCCTGGCCAACCCCCACGATCATGAGATTCTCGTCGGCGGTCGAGGAGGAGAAGCCCAACTCGCCATCGGGGAGCTTCTTCTTCAGGATCTTCAGGTCGCGCTTGAGCTGCTCGGTTCGCGGATAGATGCGGGTGCGGTCGCCGATATAGGCCGTCCCGACGAGTTCGTCTGTCACCTTGGAGAAGATCGGTCCTCCGAAGTCAACCTCGCCTTCCGGGTCTGCCTCAACGAGTTCTGTCTTTCCCGTCTCGAGGTTGAAAAGCAGCAGGCGGGTGAGATTGACCTTGTCGCCCTTGTTGCTGATCATGTAGAAGCGCTTGCCGTCCTTGTGAAAGCGGATCGGACCGCAAGACTCCTCGAACGAACAGCTGTAGATCACCTTGTCCGGCCCGTCTGGGACGACTTCGAGGATGTCACTCCCCCCGTCTTCCCGCAGCTTGCCGGCAAGGCGCACCGTACCGCTGAGGTCGGTGGTCCAGCTGGCGTACCCCGCGTCGTTCTGGACCAGAAGCTCGCGTGCCCCGGTGGAAATGCTCACTTTGTACATGTCATGCAGCGCGGGGTCCCGGTCGTTCATGGCCACGAGCATCGTGTCGGGATTTGCCTTCGGCAGGCTGTCGATCATGGCACGCATGTTCTCGTAGGGGGTCAGATCCCTCGCAACGGGGACGCCGTCCGGACCGGCCTCGGCCGTGGGGTCCAGGGCATAGACGTGGAAGTTCTCGTCACCGCCCTTGTCCTGGACGTAGAGCACGAAGTGTGCATCCCGCGACCAGAAATACCCGGTTACGGGCCTCTCGGTATCCGCCGTGATCGGGCGGGCGGCATCGAAAGACTCATCGAGTCCCTTGACCCAGATGTTCATCACGTCATGGTTGGGCTTGAGGAAGGAGATCCACTTTCCGTCCGGAGAGATCTGCGCGCCCGCGATCTTGGGGTCTCCGAAGAGGAGTTCCCGGTCGATCAGTGGCGGGAGTTTCGAGAGGTAGCTCGAGTCAGCTGCGACCGGCGCAGCGTCGTCGCCGGTGCCGCTTGCGAGGCAAAGGGGCATGGAGGCGAAAAGGACGAAGGTCAGGAGAAGCTGAAGAGCCACCCCGTACTGCCGAAACCGTGAAGTACGCATGTCGAACTCCTGGAAAGAGAATGGGCGATAGCCGAGCCCATACATGCTAGACCGGGACGGGGTGCGCAGCTACGCCGTTCATCGAAGCAGGACTGCCGCGCAGGCTCCTTGCGCGGGGCTACTGCGCGTTGATCGACTTGTCGTAGCCCGCGTACCGGACCGAATACTTGCTCGGAATCTTCGCGTCCGGCGCCCGGAAGCGGTTGATATAGTCCAGAATGCTGGGAGAATGGGCACCTTGGCGGCGCTCGTATTCGAGGAAGTCGTCCTCGAACCAGTCGAAGATCTTGGAGATCGTGACGCGCCGGCGGCGCGTATCGACCGAGACGTTTCGCGTCTCGGCTACGAACTCCTTCATTGCGTCCGTGAGCTGCTGATCGAGGGTGTCGGGAGCGAACGCGTGCTGCGGGAGACGGGGACACCCGAGAGAGGCGCAGTTGAGTGCGGCGTGCACGCGGGGATCCTCGAAACGCGCCCGGACCAGGTCATCCTCGAGGCTCTTGAGGTTCATTGTCTGACCGCCGATCCGGATCTTCATGCGCACGAAAAAGGTGTAGCCGGAGATCAGCCCGCGCCAAACGCTCTTCTTCTCCGGGCCCCGTGCGAGCACACCGGCAAAGACCTGGGCGTTGTATGCGTTGAGGTAGTAGGCCAGTGCGTGATCTCGGCTGGGAAACAGCTCGGGGGACGTTGCGGGACTGGTCTTCTCGATCGCACCAAGGTATCGATCCAGAGCGTGGCGCTGCGTCGCCAGCCGATCGTAGTCGACCAGGCCTCGCTCGTTGACGAACTCTCCGACAACGGAGTCCCAGTCATCGTGAGAGAACGGCGCGGGCGGCGTGGAACTCGTGATCGATGTCGAGAGGATGAGCGTTATCACGGCGGCGAAAAGCCAGCGGTTTCTCTGGAAGGCGACAGAATGCTTCATCACGTTTTTCCTCCGGTCGCGGGGCTTCGTTGCGATCGCGGATTCGATGCCTGCGCGGCGGGAGAGGTTTCGGCGGAGTGGCCTTCCGGCGCCAGAGCATGAGGCGGCGGCTGTGGCCGATCGTATGGTCCAGAACCAGATCGTATCCCGCGGGTGCCGGGGTGCTCTCGTGACGTGACTTATTCTGCCAAAGCAGGAACGTGGGCGCCTTCTCGTGGCCGAAGCCGCGACCGCTCTCTTCCAAAGCGGAGGCTGCGAGGGTGCGCAGCTCGCGGCCGGTGAGGAAGGGCACGATGCCCCGGACCGTCTCATCCGCCCCGACGGCCATCACGGGGGCGCCCGCAGGCAGCAACTGGTCCAACTCTGTGACGAAGGGCGTAAAGTCCTTCTGCTCATTGACAATCGGCACGATCAACAGCAGCAAGCACAGCGCGGCCAGCGAGACGCTTGCGAATCCCGCCATCGCGCTCCATTCCAGACGCCGCGTCGCGAGACCCCATCCGGCCACCAGGGCCAGGCCCAGGGCCAGCAGGATCGAAGCGATGGCTTCGGCTCTCTCAGGCGCACCGTAGACGAGAAGTGCGGTTCCGGGCACTAGTCCCCAGAGTAGGAGCAGGCCATTTTGCAGATGTGCGGCCAGCCGTACCCCGCGGGAGTCCTGTGGCGCGAGACTGCGAAGGCTCTCCCGCCAGTGGTCGATGACCAGCGCCAGGAGCAGCGACAGGATCGGGAGGATCGGCAACAGGTAGATCTCCCGTTTCGTCGACGCGGCGGAGAGGATCGCCAGAGCTCCCAGGGTGACGGCAAGACAGAAGCGCTTCGTGCCGAGTGCGCGCTGGCTGCGCCAGAAATCGCGGCGGAACAGGTAGAGGAGCGCTACGAGCCAGGGTATCAGTGTGATGGGAAGTCGCGAGAGGTAGTAGTACACGGGTTGGCGATGACCTGTTTCCTGGGGATCGATGAAGCGGAGGACATGGTTGTCCCAGCCCCAGGCCTTCAACGCGTGGACCCCACCCTCGAGGTAGATCAAGCCGGCGAGCAGGAGAAGTCCGCCGAGGAGCACGGAGGCTCCGGTCAGGGGCCGCAGCGTTCTCCATGGTCGTTCCCGCCAGTTCAGCAGGCAGTAGACACCCAGGCCCGCGAGGACCGTCACGGGCCCCACCAGCCCCTTGGTCCATAGCGCGAGGATGAGGCCCGAGTAGGTCAGGACCAACGCGCCAATCCCGCGCGTCGCGACCAGCAGCTGCCAGGCTCCCCAAAGAGCCAGGGTGCAGAAGAACATCAATAGCGGGTCGATGCGGATCCAGTGGGCTGAGACCAGGAATTCCGCACAGCCTCCCAGGATCATGATGGCCAGCAGCGCGACCCTCGGTCCGGCCGCCTGCCGGCCCCAGAGGTAGAGCGCAAGCAGCGTCAGCAGGGAGAAGATCACGCTGACCGAGCGGGCCGCAGTGGGGCTATGCGAGCCCGTGCAGCGAAATATCAGGGCTCCCGCCCAGTAGTAGAGCGGCGGCTTCTCGTGAAAGGGGACGCCGTTCAGCTGGGGGATCATCCCCGGCGAAAGAGCCATCTCACGAATGATCTCCGCCTCTCGGGGCTCGTCCGGGGTCCATAGGGCGCGTCCGGAGCCAATCACACAAAGTGCCACCAGCACCACCCACACCGTGATCTCTCTTGCGCTCATGAGTCTTTCGCTTTCGGCAGCGGCCAACCAGCCGTTCGCTGCGGGATCATTCGGAAGGCGTCGTCTGACAAGCTATTCACTCTCGGCAGCCGCCAACCAGCCGTCGACTACGGGAGCTTCCGGGAGGTCTCGTATCACCATTCATCCGCTTGCGGCGGACGCCTGCCAGGCCATCCAGCCTTCTCGCCCGGCCCCCTCGCGCTTTTCTATCCGATCGACCGGCAGCTCTCCCGCGGGAAGCAGCGTTCCCAGGGGGACGAGAGAGATGCCCTCGGCTTTCGCGCGAGAGAGGTAGTCATCAAAGAGCTCCGCGCAGGCGATGCCCTCAACCTCGGCATGGATCGTCAGCACGTTGAGCTGGCCCGGACGCAGGAGCGCAAGGCTGCGCTGATTATAGTTTTCATCGGTTGTGCCATCGCGGCCGATGATCTCGTCGTAGGTCGGCAGCGTCACCGGGATCTGCGGCAGGTCGAGCACCCGCGTCCCGCAGGCGGGCAGGAAGACCCGCTCACCCCGGCAGTCCGAGCTGTAGGTGAAGCCCTGATGGCTCACTTCCTCGAGCACTCGATCGATGCAGCGCCAGCCCGGAGAGGCAAAGCTGACGGGCCGTTGGCCGCAGATATCTGACAGGCTCTCTGCGGCCCGGAGAATCACCCCGCGGATGGTCTCGCGCGTCATGCTCTCGATCGAGGTCTGCCACGCGTGGTGGTCCCAGGCGTGCAGCCCGATCTCGTGACCCTCGTCTGCGACGGCCCGGATCTCAGGAGCCAGGCTCCGTCCGATGAGCGGGCCGGGCCAGAGAGTTCCCCGCAGCAGGATCTCCCAGCCGTAGAGACTCGCGGCCCGGGAACGCAGCATCTTCGCGAGGAATGCAGGCCGCAGCAGGCGCCAGATGTGGCGCCCCATGTTGTCGGGACCCACCGAGAAGAAGAAAGAGGCTTGGACGTCGTAGCGGGCCAACAACTCGCGCAGGTGTGGAACGCCACGCCTGGTGCCGCGAAAGGTGTCCACATCGACGCGCAGGCCGACCTTCATCGCGCCTGCTCCTTTAGCCCGGAATATGCATGAGCCCTTCGGCCGAAACAGCGTATCTGCACACTGGCCGGGCCCTTTC
>JANTFM010000037.1 GCA_024763475.1 Acidobacteriota bacterium
GACAGATCGAATCCGATGGGTGGGCTGCACAAAGCCACACACATCCCGCTTCGGGGAAACGGTGCCAGCACCGATTCCGATTCGCGCAAAGCGTAAATTGGGAGCCAGGAAAAAAAACGAGGGCCACATGGGCCCGCTGTTCTTTGGCGAAATTGGCTCCTGGAGAGGGACTCGAACCCACGACAAGGTGGTTAACAGCCACCTGCTCTACCAACTGAGCTATCCAGGAGCAACTGTGCAAGGCAAGAGGGTACGGTCCGGTCAGAGGACTGTCAAACTGTTTCTAAGGGCCCGGAAAGTGGGGGTTTTCTTGGCTGATTCTCGATAAGGGAGTGGCAATAAAAAAGACGCCGCGCTCGAAAGCACGGCGTCCGGATAAATCGAGGAAGACGATGTAGAACCGGCCCTTACCCGGGCGTGCGGTCGGCAGGGGGGGGGAGTGCGCCGACGGTTTGGTTGGGGTGCAGATCCCAGGTAAGTGGCCCCGATCCGTTTCTCTCGTCGTCCTCCTCGAACTCGTCGTGAACCTTGCCAGCGTCGGCTCAGAGCGTGCAAGAACTTTACCGACAGTAACTATGCCTCAAGAAGGAGCTTACCAGATGTTTAACAGAAATCACTCCCCGGCACAAAAATGATTGTATGCCTCTTGGCGGGCTCGTGCAACCCATGTAGCCATAAAATTGACAATGCTGCGAGCAGCAGATCACGGCCTGCGTGGGCGACACCAGTCGGTATTTTCTACACCAAAAGACCCTGAAAGACAATCGGCTTTTTACTCCTGATTCAGAATGGCGTACTCCTCCAGCCACGCCCTGGCACGCTCGAGAGCCTGGCCGCGATGGGAGATGTGGTCCTTTTCCTCGGCAGTCATCTCCGCGAAGGTCATGTCCATCTGGGGGTAGTAGAAGATCGGGTCATAGCCGAAGCCGGCCGATCCTGCGGGCTCGAAGCTGATCATGCCCTCGACGCTGCCGGAGAAGGTCGCGAGGGGCTTCCCCTGAAGCGCAACCGCGATCGAGCAGTGGAAGCGCGCCGTGCGCTTCTCCCAGGGCACGTTTTCCATGCGCGAGAGAATCAGCCGTACGCGATCCGCGTCGGTGGCAGCCACCCCCCCGGCTCGCGCCGAGCGAATCCCCGGCTCCCCACCGAGGGCGTCGACCGACAGGCCGCTGTCGTCCGCGAGGACGAGGGACCTGATGACGCAGCTGTAGTGGTACGCCTTCTTGATCGCGTTGGCTTCGTAGGTGTCGCCGTCTTCCTTGGCGGGTGCAAACTTGTGGATGACCTCAGGTCCGATGACCCTATAACGCGTCTCCGAGAGCAGGGCTTGCAACTCTCGGACCTTACCCGGGTTTCCCGTCGCGAGGAAAAGCGGGACATCCCGCTTGGGGTCGAAGGCGGCGCCTCTCTCCTCTCCGTCTTCAAAGCGGTAGGTCTCCTGGGCCAGGGGCTGACCGCGCCTGCGCGGGGGGTCCCGTCGCACGGGATCCTTGCCACCCTTCTCGCCCTTGGCTCCCTTGCCGCCCGACGGCGAGGGAGCTCGTGACTTCCTGGAGTGCTGATCGGACATCGTCTGGGCCTCTTATCTCAGGATCTGGCTTCGCGACTCGCCGATGGCCTCGAACTGTGCGTCGCGCAGTCTGTCGAGGCCTGCATCGGCCAGGTCGAGCAGCTGGTTCATCCTGTCCCGACTGAAGGGCTCTTCCTCTGCGGTGCCCTGGAGTTCGACGTAGTGTCCGGAGCCGGTGCGCACGACGTTCAGATCGACCTCCGCCGAGGAGTCCTCGACATAGTCCAGGTCGAGCAACGACTCTCCGGCCACGACGCCGACAGAGACGGCGGTGAGCGCATCGATCAGCGGGCGGCCCGAGAGCTTCTTCTTGCCGTGCAGAAACGCGAAGGCATGTGCCAGCGCGACAAATCCGCCCGTGATCGCGGCACAGCGGGTTCCGCCGTCGGCCTGCAGGACATCACAATCGACCCAGATCGTCCGCTCGCCGAAGACCTTCCGGTCGACCACCGCCCGCAGGGAGCGTCCGATGAGGCGCTGGATCTCGTAGCTGCGTCCGTTCGGCCGTCCGCCGGCGCGATCCCGCTGATTGCGCGTTCCGGTGGCTCGCGGGAGCATGCCGTACTCCGCCGTGACCCAGCCTTCGCCCGATCCGTACAGGAAAGGCGGCACCCGGTCCTCCACGCTCGCCGTGCAATGCACCTCGGTGCCCCCGACCCGAATGAGGCAGGAGCCCTCCGCGTGCTGGTTCACGCCGGTCTGTATCTCGATGTTGCGCAACTCTCCGGGAGCGCGCCCCGATGTTCTTATCTTCACTCGTTTCGTCCCTTTACCCGGCCATCTTCCGGGGAGAAAGGCCCAGTCTGCACCAAGGATTGCCGCGGCGCAGGCCCAAGATCCCGCCCACCATACAGGACGCGGAAGGACGACGGGAAGGACCTGCAGCTCACGCGCCGGAATGCGGCAGATGAACGGTCTCCAGGCTCGGAATCGGTGCCCCGAGAAAACGCGCCGCAACCGAAGCGAAAGCGCCTCCGGCATCGGTGACACAGAAACGGTCTCGGGCGCCATTGTGAGGCTCCGAGCGCTGCCACTGTGCGCTCTGCTGTCGTCTCACCGCCTCCCGGGAGACGGCGGATGCGGAATCCACGAGACGGACCGCGGGCCCCATCTCTTCCGCGATGACCTCCCGCAACAACGGGTAGTGTGTGCAGGCGAGGACCACGGTGTCCACGCCCGCCTCTTTCAGCGACGCCAGGTAGCGCCGAGCCACCAGGGTCGGCACCTCGCCCCGGGTCCAGCCCTCCTCCGCCAAAGGCACGAAGAGGGGGCATGCGCTGCTGACGACCGTCGCATCAGGGCGCAACGCACGGATACGCGACCCATAGGCATCCGAGCGCACCGTTGCCGGGGTCCCGATGATGCCGATGCGGCCACGGCGTGTCGCCGCCAGTGCCTCGCTCACGCCGGGCTCGACCACGCCGAGCACGCTCCCGCGGAAGACGTCCCGGAACGCGTCGAGGGCCACGGCAGACGCGGTATTGCACGCGATGATCACGCCCTCCACGCCCGCCGTGGACATGAAGACAGCAGCCTCTCGTGCATACTCCCGCACCGTCTCGACGGAGCGCACACCGTAGGGCACGCGTGCGGTGTCACCGAGGTACACGAGGGGCGTTTCCGGAAGCGACTCGCGCAGGGCCTTGAATACCGTCAAGCCTCCGACACCGGAGTCGAAGACACCCCAGCTCACAGGAGACGGTCCATGTCATCGGTCGCGGGCCATTCGCGGCCGCTGTAGACGCGGGAGAGATCCAGGTGCCCAGCCAGCGTGCGGCGCGGCTCACCGCCGACGAGAACTCCCACGCGGTGGATTTCGTCGATCCCCTGCACGAGCGAGCGGGAGAGCGCGGCCACGACGCTTTGCTCTTCGTCAGAACCCTGGAGCCGCGCGACGCCTGCCGCCTCGAGATCAACCCAGGCCGTTCCCTGGGCATCGATATAGAGTTCGCGGATCCGAAGGGTCGCGGTAGACGGAGGCACAACCCCCTTCGCCGCGGGGATGCCCTCGATAGCCAGTTGTGCGATCTGGCGCGCGCGCTCCACCGGGGAGGAAAACCAGATGATCTGCGCCGTCACGGGAGCGAGTAGCAGCTCACCGCTCAACGCCCTCTGGTAGACCGTGACGGCCTGGGTGCGCACCGTCTCCGGCGCCGCAGGGACGACGGGTTGTCGTAGCTGCACGGGAAGGGGCCCGTCTGCGGCCGCAGCGGCACCGTCCTCGCTGCGAGCACCGATCGCCGTCAACAGCAGTGCGCCGGCCAGGACGGCTCCAGCAAGGACACCCAGAACGATCGCCTGCCAGCGCTTCACCGTCCGATCTCGAAGGCCGGCGTCCAGTGGCTGTCGCCCGCATCCCGGAAGCGGCGGATCGCATCGCTCAGCGCCGTCGCAAGCTTCTGCCGGTAGGCGCTGCTCTCGAGCAAACGGGCCTCCTCCCGGTTGGTCAGGAAGCCCAGCTCGACCAGCACCGAGGCACAGGTCGCACCAACCAGCACGCGGAAGGGGGCTTGGCGCACCCCCCGGTCCGGGATGGAGAGCACCCGGTTGAACTCTGCCTGAATGGTCTCGGCGAGAAGTGCGCTGTCCTCGAGGTACTCCACTTGGGCGAGGTCCCAGAGGATCAGCGAGAGATTCCGCCCGGCGCCGCTCTCCGGCGCCGCCCCCGCGGCGTTGTTTTCGAGCGCCGCAGTCGTCCGCGCCTTGTCATCGGTGGCCTCGCGGGCGAGGAAGTAGGTCTCCGCTCCGCGAGCATGCGAGAAACGGGAGGCGTTGGCGTGGATCGACACGAAGAGGTCCGCCCGCAGCCGATTGGCGACGGCAGCGCGATCGTCGAGCGAGAGATCTTCGTCTCCGTCCCGGGTGAGCGTCACCTCGAAGCCCTCGGCGCGCAGGCGGGCTGCCACCATGCGGGCAACATCGAGGACGAGATCCTTCTCCTTGAGACCTCCGGCCCCGATGGCGCCATCTTCACTTCCGCCATGCCCCGGATCGAGGACGACTCGCCTCACGTGCTCCGCACCACGGACCCTAAGCGCCGCGGAACTCTTCGCTCCCGGGGCCTTGGCAACCAGTCGCAGATCCAGCCCCGGAGGGTCTTCCCGGCGCTGGGCGCTGAGTGCCTCGAGCCCCGGTCCCGGCTCGATCTCGAGGATCAGCCGATTCTGGTCACCGGGATGGATCCGGATCCTCTCGATCAGGTCGTGCCCGAGTTCACGCTCACGCCAGGGCACTTCGATCCGGCGTGCAGAGCGGAAGGAGACGATCCAAGTCCCGCGCGCCGACTTCTCGTAGCGGAGCTCCTCGGGAACCCGCGGGAGGTCAACGCTCAGCTTCAGCTTCCCGGGGCCGGCCCCGACCAGGCTGACGCGCATCTCCGACGAGCCCTTGTCGCGGGCCGACCCGGCAGGCTCGAGCGCCCCCAGGAGCCTTCCGACGCTAGCCGCGGGAACGAAGAGGTCGCCCCCCCGCCGGATGACGTCTGCCCCCAAAGACAGGTACCCCTGCGGGGTCCGCACCATGGACGGCAGGCCCGTCGGGAAGACCAGCTCTTTCGAACGGCTGCGCAGCCTCAGCGATGCGTCATCCAGCTGATCCACGCTGAGACCGAGGGCGCTCGCCAGCGTCCTGACAGAGACAATCTCTCCATCATCGTGCGCCATGGCGGGGACGCGCGCTTCCACGTCGCCCAGCCTCACCCGAAGCGAGCGCGCCTCCTGGGCGACCGCCAGGGGACAGGACAGAAGGAGCAGCAGCGCCGTCACCAGGACGGCGTTCACCTTCGATCGACGATGTTTCCGGATCCGCTCGGTTTCGTTCACGGGGGGAATTGTAGTTTCTCAGGGGAAATAATCCAGCAGACAGACGATTCGCAGGTGACCAAGCGCCGCGACCGTCGCCGGATCAACCCCCAAGCCCCTGCCCTGCGCTACGGGCAGGCAAGGATCTGCACGTCGCGGGCCGGCGTGCCCCAGGTCCCGGTCGTCGAGCCGTTCCGCCCCCGGACGAGGTGGTAAAAACCCTGGCCCGAGCCGGGGGTCCTCGAGTCCGTCGCCGTGGTCCCGGCATGATCGCAGTCAAAATCCGCGGCGCCGGAGACACCACCATCCGTGCGCAGGTCCGCGAGATCACCGGAGGCGAGATCGTAGCTCGTGGCATTCGATGCGGCTGTCCAGGAAAAGTCGGTCTTGCTGCCCGGGGTGAACACCAGGCCGCTGACCGCACTGACGACACCCGAGCTGTCGTCCTCACCCATGACGAAGAGGGTGCGGTAGCCCGCTCCGGCCACAGTATCCAAACGCGCGAAGGACACGAGAACCTTGTCGTCCGAACGGTAGTCGACAACAGGCTGTCCCTCGATGTTGTCAGCAAGCGGAGGCGTGATCGGCTGGGGTTGGCTGTAGACCGCTCCGCCATTGCTCGAGACGCTGTAGTACACGTGCCGGCCGCTCTCGCTGTTCCCATCGCGCAAGACACGATAGACCGTGCCCTGTCCATCCGCAGCCAGGCTCCATTGGTCGTGCCCGGGGATCAGCGTCGTATCGGGATGGGTGGAGTTGTTGGTCAGCACGAGTTCCGTCAGGTAGCTGTTCCCATGATTGACACTGCGGTTGGCCCAGTAGTCAAAATACTCGTACTGCTCGTCCCCGCTGTTCCACATCGCCTCGACCCAACCGACGTGGATCACGCCCGCCGCACCTTCAACAGAAAGCACCGGGAAGGACACGTCGATTCCCGGATCCGGGGCGGAACTCATGATGCTGGTCGCAGACTCGTAGGAAGCCCCTCCGTTGTTTGACCTCGCCGTCGCCGCAAAACCGAGGATCGTGGTCTCGGTGGTCGAGTAGCTGAGAATGACGTCGCCGTTAGAATGCGCGATCGAGACCTCTGGCCAACAGGACTGGCGCTTGGTCGCCGATTCGACGGCCATGAAGCTCGCTCCCCCGTCGATGGAACGGCGCTGATGGATCTCTGAATCCTCGTTGTTGCACGCCACATCCGTATCCCACACGACGTAGACCTTGTCGTTCCAGGCCGCCACAGCCGTGATCCCGTTGGGCGAGGCGCCAGCTCCGGCCATCTGCACTGCGGAAACGCTCGCGCCCTGGTCCGTACTCTTGACCAACCAGACTTCGCCATCCGGACGTCCGTAGGCAATGAAGACCCGGCCGGCATCGTCCACGCTCATGTCGGCATACTGGTACCAGCGCACATCGTCATGACCATTGACCTTGATCGGCGTGCTCCAGCCGGCCCCGTCGTTGGTGCTGTGGGTCAACCAGAGATTGCGATTCTCACCGACCGACCAGTCGTAGGTACCGATCAGCACGAAGATCCTTCCCGTGGTATCCGAGCCAATGCTCACGGGGAAGTGATCGTAGTTCGGATCGTCAGGGACCGGCAGGACGACCTCGCTGCCGAAGTTGATCAGCCCGCCGTTGGGGTACAAGTCACAGGCATCTCCCAAACCGTCACCATCGGCATCGGCCTGGCCCGCATTCTGATCGTAGGGGCAGTTGTCCGTCGCGTTGGCCACTCCGTCTTCGTCGTAGTCACCCGCCGCCTTCGGAGATGGCGCACCGGGCCGAAGGCGTTGGTTCGCCTCGCCCGAGAAAGCGTCCAGGCGGGCGGAGTGATCCGCCGCGAACGCGAGTCCGCTGCCAGCAACAAGCGCGGTCATCCAGAGGGCAAGTGTTGTGGAGCGGAGAAGACCTTCCATGGTGTGTCCTCACTACGAGTAGAGATGGAGTCTCGCCATCGACAACCGTCCCAGGGGCCTCTGGTGACGGCGAAGCTGCGGGCTCTCTTCTGATACGGCGAAACAAACTGCACCACCAGATTCTTTTTCTTCATGCGAACGCAACGAAACGAACGTTTTCACGCAAGTATCGATGATTTCGGAGATATTCGAATGAATTCGGCTTACGAAATATTCGTCACTTGCGACAGAATTCCCGACAAAAAAGACCCTGGGAGCCGGGGCACCCAGGGTCAGCAGGATCCGCTACGATTCGGCAGATTTACTTGCCGGGGCATTCCTTGACGATGGACTCATCGAGGTCCTTGTCCCCGTAGGCCTTGTCGAAGTGTGCGGCAAAGTCGGCCGCCAGCTTCTTGGCGCGCTCATCGAAAGCCGCCTTGTCAGCCCAGGTGTTCTTCGCCATCAGGACTTCGGAGGGCACACCGGGGCAACTCTTCGGAACGCTAATGTGGAAGAGGGGGTCCTCGTCGTAGTCGACACTCCCAAGCTTGCCGGACACGGCCGCATCGACGATCGCGCGGGTCAGGTTGATATCCATGCGGGAGCCGATGCCGTAGGGACCACCGCTCCAGCCCGTGTTCACGAGATAGACCTGGGTTCCGTGCGTTTTCATCTGCTCACCAAGGAGCTTGGCGTAGTGGTCAGGCTTGCGCGGCATGAAGGGGGCACCGAAGAAGCGGGAGAAGGTGGAAACCGGCTCGGTGATTCCGGTCTCGGTTCCCGCCAGCTTGCTCGTGTAACCCATCAGGAACCAGAGCATCGCCTGGCCCGGGTTGAGCTTCGCGACCGGAGGAAGCACGGAGTTCGCATCCGCCGCCAGGAAGAGGATCGTGTTCGGATGGCCGGCAACCGGATCCTTCTTGATGTTGCTCAGTGAGGTCAGCGGGTAGGAAACGCGTGAATTCGGCGTCAGGCGCTCATCATCCACATCGAAGGTGCCATCCATGTACATCATGCAGTTCTCGACAATGGCTCCATGGTCGGCTTGCGTCGCATGGCGGAAGGCCGCTTCCCAGATCTCCGGCTCCTTGTCCTGACGAAGGTTGATCAGCTTCGCGTAACAGCCATTCTCGAAGTTCGCGATGCCCTGACTATCCCATCCATGCTCGTCATCGCCGAGGAGTGCGCGCGTCGGGTCCGCCGAGAGCGTCGTCTTGCCCGTGCCGGAAAGACCGAGCAGGAGGGCACTCTCACCGTCTTCGCCCTCGTTCGCAGAGCAGTGCAGCGGAAGGATGCCATCCTCGGGCAGCATGTAGTTCATTACGGTGAACATCAGCTTCTTGATGCTCCCGCAGTACGCGGAGCCGTAGACGAGACCCAGGCGGTTGTCGAAGTCCATGACAATCGCCATGTGGCTTGTCTCACCGTTGGGCAGTTTGCGGAGGCGGCCATCGTACTTGTCCCCCGTCACGCGGTCGTAAGGCAGGGCGATCAGGGTAAAGCCCTTCTTCGCGTAGATGCTCTTGTCGATGTCTCCGGGGACCGGGCGGAACATGTTGTCCGTGAAGGCTGCGCTCACGGCCCTGTCCGTCACCGTGCGCACGGGAAGCGCGTAGCTCGATGCCGCACCAATCACCCTCTCCGTGACGTAGATCTTGTCCTTGCCGCCGAGAACATCGCAGGCATCCGCCCAGAGCATCTCGAAGGTCTCCGGATCTACGGGAATGCAGTTGGCGGCGGTCCAGTCGATGTTCGCACCACTCTCCGGACGCTTGACGATAAGGGTGTCCTTGGGGCTGCGGCCCGTCGACTCTGCGGGAGTCCAAGTCACCAGTGCGTTACCTGCGGAGAGTAGCGCCTCGCCGTCGTCCAGCGCAGCCTGGACCATGTCGGCCCGCGGGATGTTTGCCAAGACCTTGGCGTGCTTCTCAAGCACTTCGTTCAACTTCGAGGTGAACTTCATGACACTCAGTCTCCCTGTGCGTAAATCCTACTTAAATGCTGGTACGTACTAGAATAGAAAATAAGTAGTAATTTTAACTGAATTTGCGGGCAGGAGGCAAGGCGAAGTGGCCGGTAATTCGCCTCAGGCGCCACGGGCGGCGGCCGCATGGCTTTTTAAGCATATCCTGTCGGAGAATCCGGCGTCCGAGCGTATCCTGTCGGAGAATTCGGCATCCAAGACGTCCGTTTCCCCGGGAGCCGGTGGCGTCGTTTCGGCTGGATGATTGGGGATAGCCGACAGGAGACCTGCATGCGTGCCCCTCTATCGAGAGCCGACCTGCTCCACCATTTCTCGGCCGGGTTCCGTCCCCGGCAGCACCGACTCATCGGCCTGGAGTACGAAATGGTCGGAGTCCACGAGGAGGACGGAACGGCCGTTTCCTACGCGGGAGACAAGGGATCGATCCTCTCCGTGCTGGACGGTCTCTGCCGGGAGTACGGCTGGCACCCGCATGGCGGAGAGCCGCTGCTGGAACTCGAACGGGACCGCTCGCGCATCACCTTGGAGCCCGGAAGCCAACTGGAACTCTCCCTCCGCCCGCACCCTGACATCGCCGGAGTCGAAGCAGAACTCCTCGAGTCTCTGGCGGAGCTAAACTCCATCGCCCGAAGCCACGGACTCCGTTTCCTGGGCCAGGGGCAACAACCTGTGACCGTTCCGGACGAGATGACGATCATCCCCAAGGAACGGTACCGGATCATGACCCGCTATCTTCCCACCCAAGGTCATCTCGCCCTCTGGATGATGCGAAGCACAGCCGGGATGCAGATCAACCTCGATGTCTCATCCCCCGAGGACGCGGCCAGTGCCCTTCAACTGGCGCTGCGCATCTCCTCGGTGCTCACGGCGATCTTCGCCAACTCCCCGCTGACCGCAGGCAAGCCCAACGGCTGGCTGACACACCGCGGCAAGATCTGGCTGCATGTGGACCCCGAGCGCTGCTCCATCCCTCCCCACCTGGCGGATGCCGGCGCGACCGTGGAGGACTACCTGGACTGGGCCTTGGCGGCAGGCATGTTCTTCGTCCAGCGCGGAACGCAGCTGATCGACATGACGGGAACAACCTTCGAGGAGCATCTCGACGGGGGACGTTGCGGCATCAAGCCACAACTCGCGGACTGGGAGGCTCATCTGACAACCCTCTTCCCCGAAGCCCGGCTCAAGAACTACCTCGAGTTGCGCTGTGCCGACGCCAACCGGCCGGAACTGGCGCTCGCGTATGCGGCGTTGGCCGTCGGTCTCTTCTACTCGGGGACCGAGATCCGCAACTGCGCGGCCGGGCTCTTCGAGGGCTGGAGCCATGAAGAACGCCTCACCTTCCACGAGGACTGTGCCCGGCGGGGACTCGCTGCCGTCGCTCCCAACGGCATGAGCGCGGCCGTGCTCGCCGCGGAGCTGACATCCCTGGCCGCCCGGGGCCTCGACTCGGTCAGCCCCCGGGAACGGGACTACCTTGCTCCGGTTGAGCAGATCGTCGCCAACCAGCGAACGCCGGCGGAACAGACGCTCGAGACGTGGCAGGATTGGGAGAGCTCGGGCAGTCAGCTCTTTCCCCGCTGAGAGAAGGTCCGAGCCGGGGCTTCTTTGACACTCCGCGAGGCCACCGCTAGAATCCCGCCTTCGATCGTCCGATTGGCCCCATCGTCCAACCAGGTTAGGACACGAGCCTTTCAAGCTCGCGATACGGGTTCAAATCCCGTTGGGGTCACCACCTGAAGCGATCCGCCAGGGTCACCCTCTACGGCAGTCCTGAGTCTGGAAACTGCCAGGGGCCTTGCACAGTATGGTGTGGCGCAGAAGTTCGTCACACTCTTCGCCGGCCAAGGGCGCCCTTGGCTGCGTTGGGCCGACGAAATATGTGACGGACTTCCGTGTCGGGACAGTGTCGGGACACTAGCGGGTGACCTTGTCTCCGCTTTCACCAAGGCGAAACTCCGGCATCGTGTTGGGAGACTTCACGATGTCCTCGTTGCTGCGCCTCGCGTGCTTCGGATTCGTCGTCAGGACCAGGGCCTCGGGGTGATGCCGCAATTGGTCGCAATCCCGGCAGTAGGGAACATCCTCGAATCGGCCGTCGCGATGGGCGCAGCGGAGCGCTTCATAGGCCGGGCCACGCACGACTTCCTCGACGGTCTGGCGCGCGACGTTCCCCAGCGGGATTTCCTGGTTGAAGTCGAAGCAGCAGGGAACGACGATCCCGTTCCAGTTGATCTGCAGCGGACCATCGAAGGGCCGCCCGCAGCTGCGCAGAGGTTGTTCCGCTTGCGTCTGGCGGTACTGGCGTCCCGAACCGAAGTTGTGGGGTTTCCAGACCTCGACATAGTCACACAACTCCTCGGTGAAACGGAGAAACTCCTCGAGTTGCCCTTCCGTTTCCTCCATGTCGAGGAAGAAGATCGAAAGCTGGGGCAGCAGCGTTTCCTGCCCGCCGACAAGGCCCCGGCGGCCGAGCGTCTCGCGGTACGCCACCAGGTCGAGGATGTTCTGACGGACACGCTCGAAATGACCGCCGCGCATGATCCGCTCGTAGGACTCCGGGTCGGTGCCGTAGAAGCTGAGTCGCAACTGGGTCAAGCCAGCCATCACCGCCGCCTTCCCTTTCGTCAACCGCTCACCATGAAGCGTTTCATACTCTGCGGCGAAGGCGCTCTTCGACGCTTTGTGCAACAGGGAGGCGTTGCTGATCACGTAGGTCGTCAGGCCGCGCTGGGACGCAGAGAAGATCTTGTCCTCGAGTGAGGGGTCGATGAAGGGCTCCCCGTAGTTGACGAGGGTGACCTGCTCTATCCCCATCGGGACCAGCTCGTCCAGCAGGCTCTCGTAGAACTCCATCGGCATGACGCCCTTGGGCCGGGTGTGCTGGTCGGGCTCCCGCGGGCACATTATGCAGTGGTAGTTGCAGAGATTGGTCGGCTCGATCCGGAGCTCCCGGTTCCTCAGTACGAGACGCTCCCCCGGCGCCTTGACTCGCCGTTCAAGCGCGGTTCGCAGCGGAAACTCCTCGCTGCCCCCGTCGGCACCCCACGCGGGATCGAAGGGAGACCAATGCTCCGCCGGCCGTGCCGCCGTTCCGGCAAGCGGCAGTTGCTCACCGGCCTCGTAGTTCTTCTTGAGTGCGCCCATGCCGAACTCATCGGACGGATCCGGCCAAGCTTGAACGAGCCCTCAACAGCGCTTTGTTACCCTCACGGCAGAGAAGCCAGCACGAAGGAGGGCGGGAACTCCACATCCTCTGCCCTGCGCTCGAGCAGAAGTTCGTGGATGTGGCTCTGGGCCCAGCAGGCCTGGGAGAGCAGGATCTGCCAGTGCCCATCGAAGGGGTAGTTCTTGATGGTACTCAGCTCTTCCCCGACACGCTTCTGATATCGGTTGACGCAGTAGAAGCGCCCCGAAGGCCGGAGAACGCGCTGGATGCCGGCGAAATAGAACGCGATGATCTCTCGCCGCATCTCCATCATCGAGCGCAGATTCAGTACGAGATCGACCAGATCCTCGCCAAGATCCTCCATGCACCAGCCCGGAAGAACGAGGAAGTCTGCCAAGTCCGGCGTGATTCGCGGCTTTCCTTCCTCGAGGAATCGCACGTAGCCCATGCGGCGAGCGTCCGGAAAACGCTGCGCGAGGTACCAACTCTGGATCGCGTTCACCTCGGGCAGATCGAGGAGCAGCACGAGAGCGGCGGGAAAGAGCTGCTTCATCTTCGCCGCCAGGGAACCATAGCCTCCGCCGATCTCGACGATAACTTGGGGCAGATCGCGCCCCTTCGACGAGAAGCGGGCCACCTGCCAAGCATGATAGGAGAGGAGCAACTCGTTGAGATTGAGCTGCCGCCCTTCGAAGGGGTACACCTGGGGATGACCCACCTCGGTGTCGCACAGCGCATCGATGAGGTCTTCTCCGATCATCGCGGCCAAGGCACGGAAGAGCCCCTCGAGCTGTCGTCCATCCTCGGAGCCGAGACGCTGCGGCGCCGGCTCCCGGAATGGCACCATCTCGCTGGGCGGATCCATCAGGCGCTTGTCGAAGGAGGTCTGCATCCCGGCGGCGATCCCGTTGCGGCGAAAATCCGGCCACGCCTCGGGCAGATCGATCAACCTCTCGAAGTCTGGACGAAAAACGTCCCAATGACCGCTCTTGTGACGGCGGTCGTAGACGTCACGGGCCGCAAGAAAGTCGGCCCGCATCTCGCCGAGGAGTTCCCGCAGACCGGAGGAAGGCGCGCTCATCGCCGCTGCAACTCCTCGCCCCTGGCACCCAGGCTACGGACTCTGCCCAGCGCGCGATCGATCGCCGGGGACGCTCCCGAGGCGAGTCCTTGTGGCTCCTCCCGGTCCTGAAGCAGTTCCGAACCGACGAGCATCGACAAGAGCGCGTCGCTTGGATCGGTGAAGACGTAGGCCGCAACGGGCCCCGCCGGGTCCTGTCGAATCCGCTCGAGCGTCGCCTCGAGGCCTGCGATCGCCTCCCGCGCGGAGGGCTCCCGAAAGAGACCCTCCCGCTGGGATGCGATCCGCTCGACCGTCTCGATGAATCCGTGGCTCAGTTCGCGGGGTAGAGCGCGGCACGCGGCATCCCAGCCCGTGGGCTGCATCCCTTCGACCCGCGCACCACCCAGGGTGACAGCTTCGAATCGCGCCTGACCATCGAGTTGCGCGATCCCTGCGAGCAGTGTCTCGGTCTGTTCCCGGTAGCCAACGAGGTCGATCCCGGCCTCGAGGGGCGCCCCGTCCCAACCCGGAACCATCGCCTTCGGCGCATCCTTGCGCTCCATCCCGGAAGAACCGCTACCGGCGGCATAGTGCTGGCCGGCGGGTGCCGCAAAATCGAGCCCTGCCGCGAGCACCGGCTGAGCTCCGAGCATCCAGGCCATCACGAGCATCGCCGTGCCGATATTTCCTCCGTTGGGAACGAGGGAGTTCTCACCAAAGATCGGCGCAAGCCAGCGTCCCGGGGCCCCGTGGAAAACGATCTTCGCGCCGAAAGGCAGGGCCAGGTGCCCCGGAAAGCTGCCGGAGTCAGCGAAGAGGATCATCCGGCCCAGCTCCGAGGCGGGAATCCCCTCGAAGTGTCCCAGGCGGTCCCGGGTCTCGAGAATCGCGACCGCATCGGGGCGAATGCCCGCATCGTACAGGGGACGCAGCGCCGACGAGGCGGCCATCACGAACAGCTGATCGCGGGCTTGGCTGAGTCCCGGGAAGATCGTGGGCAGGGACGGCCCGGAACCGGCGACCAATACCGGAGCCCCTGACAGGGACTGCACGACGGAGCCGAGAGGGATCCCCTCACCGAAGATGACGGGGAGATTCTCTTCGAGGTTGGGCAGGCACTCCCGCGCTGCAGCCCTCAGCGTGCCCTGCTCCACGGTCGCACGACGGGAGAGAATCCCGACCGCCTCGGCAAGTTCCACCTCCGAGGGACGTTCCGGGCAGGCGGCGTCGGGAGGATTCGCCAGGTAGGCGTTGAGCCCAAGCGCCAGGGCGCGCTGCGCCGCCGCGGCGAAGAGGGCGGCTTCCGGTTCCACCAGGACACGGCCACGGCGAACGCGTGCAGCCCCCCGTGGTGCCCAGGAGAGGAGCAGGGCGCCAGGAAAGCGTTCCTCGAGGAGCCCCAGATGCCCCCCCCCGCCCCGGGTCAACAGCAACTCGGGAGTCGCCGAAGACGACGGCCTCCAAGTCCGCGCCCAATCGAATAGCGCTGTCATCCCTCTGTCCCCACGAAGTCCCGCCAAGTCACTTGATCAGGCGAAGTGTCCAAGGGTAACGGTACGCAATCCCCTCGTTGGCCTTCAGCCCGCCGATGATCGTGAAGACGATCCACGGGATCAGGAGAAGGAGCGCGAGAAGAATCGTGAGGCAGCCGACGAAGGGAACGAGGCTGAGAACGAGGAGTGCGAAGCCAATGATGGCGATCGTGATCTGGAAGTTTAGCGATTCCTTGCCCTGATCATCGACGAAGGGGTACTCGTTCTTCTTTACCTGCCAGACGATGAGCGGCACAAGGAAGTTGGCCAGGGGCACGACCAAACCGATCAGAGCCAGGAGGTGGCACAACATGGCCCACATGCGGGCATCGCTGTTCCCCTCGAGAGTTCCCACGGCGGGTGGTGGAGGCGCGCTCGGCCCGGGAGGCGGCGGAGTCCCGCCGCTGGGCGGAGCCGGAGGAGGAGTCGGCGGCGTGGAAGGCGGCGTGGAAGGCGGCGTGGAAGGCGGCTGGTCGTCGCCGGGTGCGCCAGGGTGGTCCATTTCGTCGTTCATAACCGTGTCTCTCCTTGTCCTCAAGTCTTGGCAGGCTCGACGTTCTCGGGTTTGGCAGCCTCGGCGTTCTCAGGTTTGGCAGCCTCGGCGCGTCCCACAAACAGAATGCTAGTGCCGAGGCCCCCCCAAGGTCTAGTCCATTTCGCTCGCAGCGCCTCCCTTCAGATACCGCAGCTTGGCGCGTCGACGATAGATTCTGCCAGAATCGCGTCCACCTTGGCCGCGCAGATGAGGTCGTTCTCGGACAAGCCACCGATCGCGTGAGTCGTGTAGCTCACGTGGCAATGACCATAGCCCACCTCCATGTCGGGGTGGTGATCCTCGCAGTGGGCCATCCAGGCCACCGCGTTGACGAAGGCCATCGTCTGGTGAAAGTTCTCGAACTTGAAATCTCTCGAGATCACCGTGGAGGCCTCGTTGACCTGCCAGGCATCGAGCTGCCCGAGAAGCTCTCGAACCTGGTCCGGAGTCAGGGGATCGATGCCCCCCTCGCAGGGAATGCAACGTTTTGTGGTCAGCTTGCTCATGAACTGTCTCCAGGATTTCTTGCGGGTTCACCTCCCCGCGTCGGGCATCGACACGACCTCGTCGCGGGGAATCCAAACGAGAAGCCTGCCCGAAAGATCAGTCGAGATCAAACCGCCGACGGGAGACGAGTAAGAGGGATCCACGACGGCGGAGCTTGCGATAGCCCAGGAGATGGAAGAGCTGCAGAGGAAAATAGCGTGCAACAGCCGTGTTGATCCGCAGCGTGCGCTCCTGCTCCCAGCAGCGGCGAACCCCGGGCAGCAAGGGCATCAGGCGGAAGACGCGCAGATGCCGGAGGAAACGTGACAGCGCCATCCAGGCCGGCGAGACCTTGCGGCCCACGAAGAAACCGTCGTCCCCGAGTCCCTGGTAGAGCGGCAAGAGGATTTGCCCACTCTCCCGAGCGCGAATCTCGCCATCCCGCGCATCGGCCAGGACCTCCCCCGCGCGCACGCTCTGGAAGTTGCGGAAACCCGGCCGCATCCGGAAATGATGCTCCGGGCGAATGGCGTGCCGGTAGCGCACCTCCATGATGCGCGGAACACCGCGCGTCGCCTCCCGCAGCCGGCGCCTTGCTTCGGGAAGCTCCGGCGCGTCTCGGGGGTCGAGCATCCCCGACGCCATCAGAGCAATCCACAGGGCGGCTTCGTGGTGATCCACGGAGGACGGCAGGTCGTGCTGACCTCCTTCGACACCCACCGTGACCGAGCCCCGGTTGTTCATGAACTCGAGGAGTGATCCGTCCAGCTGCTCCTCGATGCCCAACAGGATGGGCGCGGTGAAGCGCCGCGCGAAACGCCGGGTACGCAAGGTGTCGCCGCAGGTCAGGAAGGGGCAGCCATCCGCAGAAGATGTGTGCAGATCGACGAAGTAGACCTCGCCCCGGGCCTCCGCGGTCGCCGCCTCGATCCAAGAGAGAAGTTCGCGGAGCTCTTCATCTTCCGCCGAAAGCTCGAGGGCAGCATCCGGCGCACGAAGCTTCGCCACCCGTTGCGGGGTCCAGCCCCGGTTGAGATCCCGATCCACGAAGCGCTGCCCCGCGGCGAAGGCTCTTGTGTTTCCGACAAGGGCGACGATGTCCCCCCGGAGGCCGCGATCTCCCGCCTCGAGCGTTGACAGCATGCGCCGTACCGCGTGGATCCCAGCCGGTTCGTTGCCGTGGACAGCAGCCGTAACGATCAGGAGCGGGCCAGGCTCTCGCCCCGAGAAGCGCCCGATGAGGCGCTCCCCTGGGTCCGGCTTGAGGTCTGGGCTCTGTGAGGTCGACATCGGCAGGGTCACTCGTTCAGCTTTTCGGCAAGAAGCTCCGCAGCTATATCCATGAATTCGTGATCCGTGACAACCCCGACCAGGCGTCCTTCCTTGACGACCGGAAGACAGGCGATCTTGTGCCGCCGCATCTTGGCGATCGCCTCGAGAGTTGACGCCTCGGCACTGATGGTGAGCGGATCCCGCTTCATGATCTCAGATACCGCGATTTGATCCTGATCGCCACTCCCATGGCCACTGCCGAGCACTTTGAGCAGACTCCGGTAGGACACGAGCCCCACCAGCCGATTGTCGCGATCTTCCACCGGGACGTGTCGAACATGACCCCACTCCATCATGTTCGCGACGAGGTCGATCACTTCGTCTTCCTGCACGGTGAGCAGATCGGTCGCCATGAACTGCTCGACGCGAAGGTAGTTGTGTTTCCACCCT
>JANTFM010000038.1 GCA_024763475.1 Acidobacteriota bacterium
GTCGTCCCGATGGTGTTGCGAGAGGGTATCTCGATCGGCGGCCGGGACTCTTCCTCCGCGGAGAGTCGCGCGGGCGGTGGGAACAGGGCGCGCGGAGTTGAGGGGACCACGCTGGGCGGAGTTCAGACTGCCCGGGGAGACGAGGGGCTTCGGGATGGCCTGGATTCACTGGTCCGTATTCTTGGAGCCGACACTTCGGATGAGGATCTGCTGACGAGATTGCTCGCTCTTTTCTCTCAGGCGAGCCTGTCGGAGAGTGCGGCGCTGCTGGAGGATCAGGACGGAGAGAGTCTCCTCAGGGCCTGCTGGGGCGCGCCGGAGATCGTCAATGCGCTGCCGGAGTTCCTGGTGTCCGGGGAACTTGACGGATTCGAGACGATCGCTATCGAGCAACACGGAGCGACGCTGGGTTCGCTCGTCTACCAGCCGCTCTCGGTGGATGGGCGAGGGGTGCTCAGCGAGCTGATCGTCTCTCTTCTCGGCCGAGAGTTGTCCCGCGTTCCGCGCGATCGAATCGACACGCAGGATCTCGGCGCACCGGTGTCGGCACGTGCGTTGGGATCGGCCGGGCAGCGGCCGGCGACCCCGAGCTTCATCGCGAGTTCGGGGGTTGGCAGAGCGTTGCTGGCGGAAGTGGATCGCTTGGCGGGGACGGATCTGCCCGTCGTGTTGATGGGGGAAACGGGAACCGGCAAGGAACTGCTCGCGCGTCGCCTGCATGATCTCTCGCCACGAGGTGAGATGCCTTTCGTAGCGTTGAACTGCGCAGCCCTGCCGACGGAACTGCTCGAGGCGGAACTGTTCGGCATCAAGAAGGGTGTGGCGACCGGGGTCGACGAGCGGCAAGGATGGTTCGTGCGAGCCAGCGGAGGAACCCTCTTTCTGGACGAGATCGGGGATCTGCCCGCCTCCCTGCAGCCCAAGCTGCTCAGGGTGCTCGAGACCAAGCAGGTCTTCCCACTCGGTGCGCGGGATGCTGTCGACATCAATGTCAGAGTTGTCTCAGCCAGCCACCGGGATCTCAAGAAGTACGTGGCGAAGTCCACGTTTCGAGACGATCTGCTCTACCGCCTGTCGGGTGCCGTGATTCGGGTTCCCCCACTACGTGATCGTCTCGTGGATATCCTCCCTCTCGCGCAGGTCTTCGCGCGTATGGCCGCGCGGGAACACGGTTGCAGATTCCGTGGGATCGACGTGGATGCGGGATGTTGCCTTGCAGGTTACCGGTGGCCCGGCAACGTGCGCGAACTCAAGCACGCGATCGAGCGGGCTGTCGTTCTCGCGGACGGTCCGATTCTTTGTGTGGAGCACCTTCCACCGGAGATCTCCGACTGCCGGGACGAGGCGAAAGGTGCCCTGGCCGTCGGGTTGGCCAAGGACTGGCGCACGGCCCGCGAGTCCTTCGATCGGGTGTACTTCTCGGGGTTGCTCGAGCGTTGCGAGGGGAATCTCTCCGAGGCGAGCCGTATCGCAGGACTGGCCCGAAGCAATCTCTATCGCCGCTTGAAGGAATTGGGTCTGCACTAACGAGGTATGTTTGTTTAGTATGAGGAAAACGTATTCGATCTCATATATCTGTAAGCCGTTCAATATTCAGTGGGAATCGTTGTACCGTTGCGAATCGACAGCGCGTCGACCGGGTCGTTCCCGTTGGACTGCGGAGTCTCGACAAACGCAGCAGGGTAGAACAGGGGGGTGGTCGTGGTTTTCGATCGGCCGTCCGATCCCACTCGGGACCTGTCTCCGGGGGATCGTGAACGGATTCTGAACTTCCATAACCTGCGTCCGGGGGAATTGTTCGCCCGGAGATACCGGATTGTCGAGGCCCTCGGGCATGGCGGGGCGGGGGAGGTCTATCGGGTCCGGGATGAGGTGGCAGGGGAGGAGGTGGCGCTCAAGGTCCTCTTTCCGGGGAGCGGGATGATCACGCTCGAGCGGCTGCGGAGGGAAGTGCGGCTGGTCCGGGACCTGCATCATCCGGGGATACTGCGCATCTATGAGATCGGCACTGCGGACGGGTTGCTCTATCTGGTCTCGGAGGTACTCGAAGGGGAGACACTGAAGGAGCGCCTCGCTCGCGAGGGCAAACTCGAGGTCCCCGAGGCACGACGCATTCTGATCGGTGTTCTCGAGGGTTTGCGAACGGCTCACGACGCCGGTGTGGTTCACCGAGATATCAAGCCGGGCAACGTTTTCCTTACGCGAGATGACGACGATTCGAGGAGCGGACGGGTCGTCCTTCTCGACTTCGGTTTGGCCCGGGAGGCGAGCAGCGAGGGCCTGACGACGGTTGGCCGCTTCGTGGGAACACCGGAGTACAGCGCGCCCGAGCAGATTCAAGGGAAGGCCGAGATCGGGCCGGCGGCCGATCTCTACTCCTGCGGAGTTCTCGCGTGGGAGATGCTCTCCGGCAAGCCGCCCTACCAGGGAGACTCCGCAGTCGCGATCCTCACCGCTCACCTCGATGGTGTTCTGCCGCCCCTGCGCAAGGAGTTAGCGGGTGTTCCGGCGCTCATGAAATCGGTGGTCGTGCATCTCTTGCAGAAGGAACCCACGAGAAGACCGCGTAGTGCAGGTGGAACGTTGGCCCGCCTTGCGCGGGGAGGCGTTGTCAGCGCACTGGCGGCTCGGGCAGGTCTGGTGTCTTACGGACTCGTTCGCGACTGGTGGCGGCGCGTGCTGCTGGCAGCCGCTGCCGTGCTGCTGCTTGCGGGTACCGTCATGTGGTCGCTCGAGCCCGTGAGTGTCTCGTGGAGAGACCGAGAGTTGACGCTGGAAACGCGCGCCGGTTTCTCCATCAGGCGTGGGCCCTTCGTGCGGGATGTGGCCCAGGCCGCACTCGACTCGCCCTCCTTTGGTCCCGTTCGTGGAGTCTGGGTTGCTCTGGATCCGCCGTCGGAACCAACGCCGGATCTCGTCGACGGTCGCTTCGCGTCCCCTGGCCTGCTTTTTCTTCCCGCTCCCTGGTTTTCCGCGCGATCAGCCCTGAATCCCAACAATCACCTCGGGTACATGGACGCGGCCTACGAAATTCCCACAGGGCGATACACCCCCAGTATTCTCCTGCCGCTGGAAAATGCGGGATCGGAGCCGGATCTTGTCCTAGCGATCGCCTTCCAGAGTCGCCCCAACTACCCCGCGCGAGTGGATTATATCGATCGAAGTGGTCAGACCGTCGCCCACTACCAGCACCCGGGCTGGTTCGAAAAGCTGTACCTTTTGCTTCCCCGTTCGGGGCACCATCCCCTGGTCCTTGCAACCGGGACCAACAACCTCGTTGGCCCCCGTCCGGTCCTGGTTGGCCTTCCCTGCGACCAGCGTGCGAGTGGACAAGCACCACCCTTCACCGCCTCTTCGGGGCTCCCTTCGCCGGGAGGATGGTATCTGTTCCTGCCCTACTCTCCGTATGGCTACCATTTCAGAGTTCGCCTAGACGGCGACCAAGGACGGATCGTCGGCCCAGGAGAGTTCGACCTGAGCTTCGATGCACGGACGGGCGTGCCGATCGAGGCGCGGGATCGCGGAGGCCTTTCTGTCGAGGACTGGGTGCTGCTTAGGGATGATGTGCTCAACGCGTTGTACGTCGCTGCGGGATACAGCCGGGTTGGAAGGTTTGAAGCCGCGGCTCATATGCTGGAATCGTGTGTCAAGGGGAGGGACGGCCCCCCCGAACTTCTCTCGATACCGCGCTACCAGGCCGCGAGGTACTGGATGAAAGTCTCTTCCAGCATGGGAGAACGAGGCTATGAGCGCGCGCTCCTGAATGTTACAACGGCTCTGGGCCATGAGCCTCGTGTGCCGAGGTATCGCCTGCTCCAGGCGGAACTGGCAGTCCGGCTCGGGCGCGACAGCGTGCTTCGCACCCAACTTGCCCAATATGCTCGCTACCCGGAAAACAAGAACTACGCGTACGAGTGGCTTCTCATCAACCGCTTGGCCGGTGCTCCGGTGCCTTCGGAGAGGTTTCTCACCAACTGGAATCCCGGGATCCGAAACTTCCCGTGGCCGCGACTGATTCTGGAGGTGTTGGCCTATGATCGTGGGGACTTCGATGAGGCCATAGGTACTTTCGATGCCGCTGTCGGTCCGGTGTATGACGTGCACCGCTATTGGAACGCCAGGATGCTCCTCTCGAAGCTGCAGCCGGCGCGTGCTCTCGAGCGCGTCGACTCCGACCATTCCGAGGACTTCAAGGTAGGCTACGCACTCCCGCTCGAGACGCTTCGATTGCGCGCGCGCACGATGCTTGACTCCGGCGGCATCCCTGAGTCGCAGGTGGAGGCCGCGCTTGCCGAACTCGCGCGCTTCGAGCTTGACGCTGCCAGCGACCTGCACTCCCTGGTGATGCTCCCCTTCGCAAGGGAAGATATGGCGCTTGCCGCGGAGGCCCTCGGGCGCGAAGCGATTGCGCGGGAAATCCGTGCTCGTCCAGCGAGGGCGCGATGAGCGATCCGGGATCGTCCCGCGAAGGCGCGATGAGCGACCCGGGATCGTCAAGTGGAGGGGCGATGAGTGATCTGGGCTCGTCCCGTGAAGGCGCGATGAGCGATCCGGGATCGTCCCGCGAAGGCGCGATGAGCGATCCGGGATCGTCCCGCGAAGGCGCGATGAGCGACCCGGGCTCGTCCCGTGGAGGGGCGATGAGTGATCCGGAGCGGGATGAGCTAACCCAGGACCTGTCTCCGCAGCAGCGGGATCGCGTCCTTCATTTTCACAACCTGCGCTCGGGGGCGCGATTCGCGTCACGCTACAAGATCATCGAAGCCATCGGTCACGGGGGTTCGGGCGAGGTGTTCCGGGCGGTCGATGAGATCGCGGATCAGGAGGTCGCGCTCAAGGTGCTCTTCCCGGGGGCGGGCCGTCTCACGCTCGAGCGCTTGCGCAGGGAGCTGCGGCTGATGCGGGATCTGAGCCATGCCGGAATCCTGCGGATCTTCGATATCGGCGGGTGTGACGGGCTGCTCTACCTGGTCTCGGAACTCCTGGAGGGCGAGAGCCTGAAGGAGCGCCTGGCTCGAGAGGGTGCCCTGCCGGCGAAAGAGGCGAAGAGTATTCTCCTCGGCATCCTCGAGGCGCTCGAGGTTGCTCATCGCGCAGGAGTGGTCCACCGGGACGTGAAGCCTGGAAACATCTTTCTTGCCAAGGGGCGTGGAGGTGTGCCCCGGCGCGTTGTTCTCCTTGACTTCGGTCTGGCGCGTGAGGCGAGCGGCGAGGGGCTCACGACGGTGGGCCGCTTCGTCGGCACGCCGGAGTACAGCGCGCCGGAGCAGATTCGGGGGGAGGTTGAGCTGGGCCCCGCCGCGGATGTCTACTCCTGCGGTGTGACGGCGTGGCAGATGATCTCGGGAGAGCTTCCTTTCTCCGGGAAGTCCGAACTTGACCTGATGAACGCCCATCTCACGGAGGCTCTCCCGTCTCCGATCCGGAAGCTCTCGGCCGTGCGCCCCGTGATGCGAGCCCTGGTGGCGGCGATGCTCGAGAAGAACCCACGGAAGCGGCCGCGGGATGCGGGGGCTGCCCGGGCCGTGCTGGAGCGTCGAGGCCTTGCACTCGAGACCCGGGCGAGAGTATCTCTCCTGCTGCGTCGGCCGGACTTGCGGCCGCGGGTTGCGGTGGGCGCGCTCCTGCTGCTCGCGGCGGTCCTTCTCGTGGGTTGGCTTCTTGAGCCGACGGACGTGAGGATCAGCGGCCGAGATGTTGTGATCGCCACGCGGCTGGGTGCAGAGATCCGTTCCGGTCCTTTCGATCGTCAGGTTGACACGGCAGCGTTGGATCCGCGCGGAACGGGTCCCTTCCACGACATCTGGGTGGGCCTGGAGCCGACGCCCGAGGGCGAGATCCACCTGCACGAACGGCCCCAGGATCTCCTCCTCCTGTCCTCGGTCTTCGCCCCCGGAAGACGCTTTCTCGATGGCAGGAATGGGGTGGACTACTGGCACCATTTGTTTCCCGGACACGGTGGGCATCTCCGACTGCAGAGGATCCTTCCGCTCGCGTCGATTCGACGCGCGGGCGAGCCGCTGATCGCGATCGTCATGACGAACAGCCCGAACTACTCTTCGAAGCTGCTTCTGATCGACGAGCGGGGTGTCCAGGTCGCAAGCTACAGCCATCCGGGGCACATTCTGCAGATCGTCCCCTTCCGAGCGGCAAGAAGCGGCCGCCTGATGTTGCTGATTGCGGGGGCGAACAACTGGGTTGGCCCGCGCCATTTCGTCGCGGCCATTCCCGCAACGATGCAGGGTCCCACGCAGGGGCCTCCCTTCATGATTCACACGGTCGTCTCGCCTGCGGCGAAGGGGTGGTACCTCTTCCTCGGAGAACTTGGTTCGACTCGAGTGACGTCCTTGAGCGCGGAAGGGGACGAAGGTCGCGTCCTGGCCGCAGGCGGGATTGATCTTCATTTCCATCTGGAGTCCGGCGTGCCCGTCGATGCCGTGGATCGCGGGGGCCTGGGTGCTGCGGAGTGGGAACGACTCCGCGACGGCATGATGGCGGCTCTCGAAGACGCGGCCCAGCATCGGCAGGTGGGCGAGCCCAGGCTGGCGGCGCAAGTCCTCGAGTCGTTCGTGAACGGTCGATCCGGACCACGCGAGCTGCTGTCCATCCCCCTCTACGAGGCGGCTCGGGCAAGAATGCTCGCGGCGCGGGATCGTCCGGGGATGTCCTACAAACGGGCCATCGAGGACATGGATCTCGCCCTTGCTCTCGACCCCGACCCGGCAAGATACCGTCTCCTCCGGGCCGAACTCGCGCTGAGGACGGGAGACACCAAGACCATGGCAACGATGCTCGATCGCTGGGGCCGGGGTCCGGAAGAGATGATGTACGTCTACGAGTGGTACCTGCTCAACCGGCTGGCGGGTGGCGTCGTGTCCGGCGAGCGCTTCCTGGCACCCTGGAGTCGACGCGCCGAAGAGTACCAAATCCCTGTCAAGGTGCTGATGGTCATGGCACACCAGCGGGGGGAGATGGACGAGGTGATCCGTCTACTGGAAGGGATCCGGACGTCCCCTGGTCAGGGATCCGTGGGGGTCACGGACGGTCACCGCTACTGGGGGGCCCGTGCCTGCCTGGACCGGAACGAAGCCGATCCCGTGGCTGCACTCGAGCAGCTCAACCTCGCGACTCCTGGAGTGAACGAAGGCAACGCGCTGCCGCTTGAGCTCGCCAGGCTCCACGCCCAGGCCTTGCTCGATGGCACGTCGATCGACAAACAGCTCTTGGATCGTGCGCGGAAGGAACTCAAGCGATTCGAGCGCGACGCCCCAGTCGACCTTCACGCGCTGGCGATGCTCCCCTTTGCGAGGCAGGACATGGCGGCGGCGGAGAAGCGGCTCGGCCTCAAAGAGTGATCATCTCCTGCCTGTGTTCCTGTGTTCTGCGCTCCGTGCGTTCCTGTGTTCCTGTGTTCTGCGCTCCGTGCGTTCCTGTGGCCTGTGCTCTGCGCTCCGTGCGTTCCTGTGGCCTGTGCTCTGCGCTCCGTGCGTTCCTGGGGCCTGTGCTCCCGTGTGCGTGCTGGTGGGGTTGCCCGGTTTCCGTGGACACCTGTTTCATGCGGGACAATCCCGCCAGCGCTTCAGATGTCCAGGAGGAAACGACGCGCCTTCTCCAAAGAGCAGAAGGCTGATGCCGTCCGGCTTGTGCTCCTGTAGGCCTGCGCCCATGCACACGGTCAGGAGAACGCGGTCCACAGCCGCTCGAATTCGGCGGAAAACGCTTTGACCAGCGGCTCGTGGCTCGTGACGACGAGGTTCTCCTGGTTGGAGCTCGCCGCCGAACGGGTCCAGTTGTAGGAGCCCGTGACGAGTGTCGTGCGGTCGAAGATCGCGAACTTGTGATGCATCAGCGAGGCGGCGTGATCGTCTTCGACCTTGACGCCCGCAGACTCGAGTTTTTCGATGTCCGAGCCCGTGTCCCAAGTCTTCGAGTCCTCGGTGATCAGGCGCATCTTGACACCCCGGCGGTGCGCATCGAGCAGCACGTCCGAGATGCGGTTGTCGGTGATCGTGTAGACGCAGATGTCTGCCACGTGCTGGGTCGCGGAGATCAGGGCGACGAGGCGCTCGAGGCAGGCCGTCCCCGGGCTGAACAACGCCTCGCAGGAAGGCTGCTGCCGGGGCTCTGCGCGCAGGGTGTCGATCAGCTTGATGACATCGTGAAGCCAGGCGACCAGGCGCGTGTCCCCGGCGCAAGCGGCTCTCTCGAGGGCGAGCTGGAATGCACGGTTGCGCACATGGTTGAGGTCGTGCGGGTCCATGCTGAGCCCCTCGAAGGCCTCGCGTAGCGAACGGCGCTCCCCGCGGCTGAGATGGACATCCTCAAGGGTCCGGCTGAGAATCTCATCGATCATCGTGGTATTCATCTGATGAGAGTAACCGCTCGGGACACCGGAGTTCCACCCGGAAGGAGAAGAGAATGCGTCACAAGGAATGGCTGAAGGGATTCAGGATCCTCACAATGGCCTTGGCCCTCGCGTTTGGCGCGATCCTGGGAGGGATCGGCGTCGCGAGCACGTCCGCAGCCGAGCCGGCGGTTCACGCCGGGGCTTCCGGGGCGAAGACGATCTTTGTCGGCGTTCACCTCCTTGGCCGCCGAAAGGGCGCCGCGAAGAAGCTCAACCAGCTACACGCGGAGCAGGCCGCGGAGGGCTGGCGCTATGCCAACATGCAGGCGTGGGTCGAGAACGGCGATCTCGAAGGCTTCTTCGTTACGTACACGAGATAACAAGCCCGGCTTCTGCAGTGCAGCCTCGTGCGCCGCAATCCGTGGGCCCGTGGCCCGCGCCGGACATGCCGCATCATCTTTGCCGGGTCTCGGCGCCCCTTGGCGGCGTCGGGTCTCCTCCGCATCCTCCCGTCATACCGTCCTCGGCCCGCCCTACGAGAGACGCCGATTTCTGTGATCTCTTCGGGGGAGGAGGGATCGGCGCAAATGGCGCTGTGTACAGAGACTCCAGAGTGAGCCCAGTCGAGCATCCCCTCGACTTGTTCAAGCAGATGCCGCCAAGTTCTCGTGGAGGACATGAGGGTGCCGCGCGGCAATGCGGAGCAGGGCCAGAGCCGGCCCCTCGGGACGACGGCGGCCCTGTTCCCAGTTTCGTAGCGTATGGACGCTGATTCCAAGTGCGAGAGCGAATTGAATCTGCGTCAGCCCGACGAATCGCCGAAGGGCAACGACGTCGTTTCCGCCGGATATCTCTCCGCGCATGATTCGCTCACGCAGCTTCCTCGGAATCGCGCGAACGAAGTCCTCCCTTGTCAGTTCGCGCATGTCATCAACCATCGTCTCCTCCAATGTAACGGAAGAACAACCGGCCTTCCCGCCTGGTGGCCCTTCGCGCGCTCAAAACGCGGATCACATCTTCCTGGCGCTCCGTGAAGACCACGACCACGATCTGGCCGTGTAGCAACCCCACCGCCACGAAGCGGTCTTCTTCAGCCGAATGCTCTTCGTCGTACATCTCCAGGTAATCATCACCGCTCATGAACAGCTCGGTCACGTCATCGAATGAGAGCCCATGCTTCGTCCTGTTGATCGCACTTTTGACTGGATCCCACTCGAAGAGTACGTTGCTATTATAAGTCATTGACTTAGTCCGTCAATGGACGATACGGCAAATCCCATAGACCTCCCTGACCTGCTCGGGCGGGTGGAACTGGTGGTGCGGGAGACGAACATGGGGGGATTGTGGAGCGAAAGAAGAGTCGGGAGGGATCGTGCTTGCCAACCACGTCCCGGTTTGGAAACGAACCGTCCCATGGGCGGGTCTCGGAACCTGCGTTCTCCCGCTCGAAGGGGTGGAAGAGTGGGACGATCGTAATCAACGACTCGGAGCCGATGACCGGAAACGTCTATGAGCTGGACAATCCGACCTACCCGCTCTCCGGCAACTCGCTGAGTGTGCCAATCGTCGACTACCTGGTGGTGATCGAACTGCAGCTCACCGTGCCTGAGGCCCCGGGCGAGACAAGTGATCCCAGCGGTGGCGGGGTGGCGGCGCACCCTTTCTCATCGCCCCCGATCCGGCCGGTATCTCCTGATCTGGTCCGCGTCACCGTCCGGCGGGGTGGTGACCGACTGCCGCCTCTATCGCACACCGCTCGGCACAGGCGCGGCGTTCGATCCCGCCTGTGCGGCTGAGCTGGGCGACGGGACCTCCGCGGTCGTGACCCACCTGGCGGACAACTCCGGCTTTGTCGTCGCAGCAAGAAACGAAGGGGGCGAAGGGAGCTACGGCGTCGGAGCGAGTGGCACTCCAAGGGAGGCCGCACAGGGCGGCGATCGCTGCCCCTGATTCTCTGGCGCGGTCACGCCGGCCGACGGTGAGCGGAACCAGTCGAGCTGAACATCCGTGCCGTCGACCGTGAGCCGTAGCGTGGCGCCAACGCCGAGCGGGGCGCCCGCCGTGCAGTCGATCTCGCGGACGAGAAGCGGTGCGGAATCGATGTCCACCGTCACCTTTCCTCCGAGCGCGGTGATCCGCTCCTGGCGCTCGAGGTTGCCGAAGCGGCCGGTGATTGGTACGACCAGTAGGCGATCCTCTCGGTATTGAACCGCTCCGGGTCCTCTCCCGGGCCCTCCCCATCGGTGATCAGTCCCATCGAATTGAACATGCTGCCCGGGTCTCCGGAGAACCTGAACCACTCCATCAGGTTGTTCCAGAAGAAGTGGTCAAGGCCTCGAAAACGGGACCAGACTGCTTGTTTGATCAACAAAGATGGCTGTTGTGCTTCGTCCTGAGTGTTCTTGCCTTAGGGTTGACCCTGCCAGGTGCCGTTCTCGCAGCTCCAGATCTCGGTGTCCACGTAGCCGTACGAGTCGAGAATGGCCCGCATCTCGGCCGGTTCGGGCATCTTCCAGGCGACGTAGGGAGACCAGTTATGCACGTCCGCGATGTCGATCGGCACTCCGGCGGCCGCCAGGCCAGCGACAACTGGCTTAAACCAATCCTCCACCCGGCCGGACGTACCGGCGATCAGGGCGATCTTCGCGCTCGGGTCGGCGGCGTGGGCACCTTCCTGAATGAGCCGGTAGAACGTGATGTAGTCATCCGCGTCCCGCCGAACGGGTCATCGTGCCGCTGGCGCGCGCACTCTGAACCGCGGTGATTCTCTCCAGGCCCCCTCGGGCCTCGATGTTCTTGGCGACGATCTCCTCGAGACTCATGTCGGCAACAGCAGTACCGATTCCGGCGACCAGGACCGCGATCATTATCACTTTACGAAGCACGGTGAATTCTCCTTTGACGGCGTCTTGCCGCCGCTTCGCATGAATCTCCTCCAATCCGCCGAGGAAAATATCCCGCTCGCGGCAGAAGATTCGACCGTTCATTCACGATATGGGGAGACAGGGCGGTCCACTGCCTCCCCGCGGATTGGGCACCCTCGTCATCGCCGGGGCACGAAAACAGTGAGCGCAACTCGGCCCCGCAATGAGCAAGGCCCCCCATGAAACCCTAATTCCTTCCAGGCCGTTCTCCGCATAACGGGATCGCCATCGCCCAACTGTTTCCCGCGTCACGCCGACCTCCTCGGCGATCTCTCGATTCTCAAGGCCGCGAGCAGCGGCCAGGATGATTCGGGCTCGCATGACGACGCGCACTTCCGTGCGACGGCCGTTTGCCAATCGCTGTAGCTTGGCTCGTTCACTCCGCGTCAGTGTGATTTTCGGTGCGACTCGCATGGAGTGCCCTCCTCCATGCAGAGTACAGAACAACGACCGTCGTGTAACTATAAATCTGGCTATTTCTGCATCACTCCACTAGATCTCCGGGGACGCGTCCTCTTCGAAGAAATTGTTCACGCGGAGGACGATCTTCCCGGTGAGGATCCACCGGCCGTCACCCTCGTGATGTCCGACGATGACGTTCTCGCGTTCATCGACGAGCAGCCGACCGGTGTCGCGGTACCGCAGGCGCGTCAGGTACGCGAGGTGGGCGAATCCGGTCTCGCCCGAATACCAGTGCTTCTTGATGGAGAAGTCCATCGAGACGAGATCGAAGCGCGCGAGATCACGGGTCATCTTCTCCTCCAGACGAGCACGGTCCTCCCACCACTCGCTGTCGAGGACGACCGAGCTGTAGTCCGCAGAGAAGCTGCCCAGGTAGGTCTCGAGATCTCTTCGCTCGTATGCGGCCTGCGTCTCGGCCATCAGGTCGAGAAAGGCCTGGGCGTGGGGGTGTTCAGGCGTCCGCATGGGGAGTCCTGCGTCGAGCGGTGAAGCGCTCGCTGATCGAGTCGAGAATATCGTAGGTGACCGGCACGACGATGAGGGTCAGCACCGTGGCGAAGGTGAGGCCGAAGATCACCGCCACGCCCATCGGCCCCCACCACTGCGAGGACTCACCTCCGAAAAGGATGTCGCCCGAGAAGAAGTCGATGTTGATGCCCACCGTCAGCGGAATCAGCCCGAGGATCGTCGTGATGGCCGTGAGCAGCACGGGACGCAGCCGCGTGCTGCCTGCCGCGAGAATGGCATCCTTGCGCGAGGCTCCCTTCCGGCGCTCCTGGAGGACGAAATCCAGCAGCACGATGGCGTTGTTGACCACGATACCGGCGAGAGAGATGACGCCGATGCCCGTCATGACGATGCCGAAGGGCTTCTGCGTGATGATCAGGCCCCAGAAGACGCCGATCAGGCTGAGGACGACGGAGATCAGGATCGTCAGCGGCGTGATCAGCGAGTCGAACTCGGTCACGAGGATCAGGCCGATCAGGAGCAGCGCGATGAAGAAGGCGCGGGTCAGGAACTCCTTGGCTTCTTCCTCGTCCTGATTTGAGCCGGCAAACTCCCAACGAACACCTGGGGGCAGCCCGAGCTCGTCGATCTTCCGGACGGCCGTTTTGCGCATCACGTCGTCCCGGAAGCCCGCGGCGTGGTCCACGTCCGCCTGGATCGTGATCACGCGCTTGAGATCCGCCCGCCGAATCGCCGCCGGACCGGCGGTACTCTCGATGCGTGCGATGCTCGCGAGAGGGATCGGGTTCCCGTCGTCATCGAGGATGGTCAACTCCTCGAGGTAGTCGGAGGACTTGCGGTCCCCCGGGGGTAGCCTCACAACGATCTCGTACTCGTCTTCACCCGTCCGGAACTTGGCGACTTCCGTTCCCGCGAGAGCCGTCCGGACGGTCATGGCCACGTCCCGCGTGTTCGTTCGGGCGCGAGCCGCCTGCTCCCGATCGATGAGCAGGTGAATCTCTGGATAGCCGCTGTCGAAGTCGTGATCCACGTTGTACAAGCCCTCTGTCGCCGCGAGTTCGTTCTTGAGCCGGTCTGCGAAGACGCCGAGGGCGGCGTAGTCGTCCGAGATGAGCCGGATCGAGACCGGCTTGCCGGTGGGAGGGCCCTCCTGGGGTTTTCCCACAGTGACCTGCGCCCCCGTGAGATGGCTCACCAGGTCCTTGACCCGCCTCATGGTCAGCGACGAGTTCTGGCTTCGCTTGCGGAACTCCTCGAGGTTCAGCGTGACGCGGCTCTTGTTCGACGAGGTTCCGCCCCCGCCCTCTTCGAAGCCGCCGCCTGCGGAACCCACGTTCGCGACCATGGTGTCGAGATCCGGAACTCCCGCGGTCTTCTCCTCGATGATGCGGACGAGTTCATCCTGTGCGTCGAGGTTGGTTCCCGAGGGGAATTCCATATCGACCCAGATGGAGCGGGGGTCCTGGTCCGGGAAGAACTCCATCCCCGTCCCCAGATGTGTGTAGGCGAGGAGGGTGACCATGAGGATCACGTTCGATACACAGACGATCCAGACCCGGTGATCCGTGACCCAGCCCAAGCCTTTCGCGAGCGCGAGCAGCAGCAGGGTCGCCCCCGGCAGCACCAGGAGCTGGATCCAGACGGGCAGGGGCGTGCCCGCCATGGAGCTTGCCAGCAGAAAGACCAGCGAGGCGAGGAGCAGCAGCCCGATGAAGAACGCAAAGACCCAGTTGCGCAGGAGGTACCAGCGCGCCTTCTCGCCGCTGTCGAGGGCCCAGACGAGCGCGCCGCGGTAGAGGCGGATAACGCGGGAGCGCTCCCCCGCGGCTCTATCCCTCTTCTTGGGGGGGTGACGGAGGAGCACCAGGGCGATCGCGGGGTTGAAGACCAGGGCGACGAAGAGGCTTGCCACGAGGCCGATGATCAGCGTCACCGGGAGGTACTTCATGAACTCGCCGACGATGCCAGGCCAGAAGAGCATCGGGCCGAAGGCACAGAGCGTGGTCGCCGTCGAGGCCACGATCGGAATGGTGACCTCTCCCGTGCCCGCGCGGGCCGAGAGCAGAGGATCGTCGCCCAGTTCCCGGTGGCGGTAGATGTTCTCGACCGTGACGACCGCATTGTCGACCAGCATTCCGAGCACGAGCACCATCGAAAAGAGGATGACCATGTTGAGCGTGTAGCCGAAGAGGTCGATCACGATGAACGAGATCAGCATGGAGAAGGGGATGGCTGCCGCGACGATGACGGCAGGTCGCCAACCCATCGTCAGAAAGAGCACGATTAGCACGAGCAGCAGTCCCGAGAGCACGTTGTTCTCGAGTTCGCGCACCATGTTCTCGATGTCCTTCGACTGGTCTCCCACGATGGCGATTTCCGCGGTGGCGGGCAGCTCCTTCTCGAAGTGCGCGACCTCCTGTTTGACCTGCTGCGCGACCTCGATGATGTTCGCCCCGGTGCGCTTCTCGATCGCGAGGGAGATGACGCGGCGGCGGTTCATCCGCGCGCGCGTGGTCTCCTCTTCGAAGCCGAAGACCACGGTCGCGACATCGCGGACCTTGATCGCGCGAGAGCCCCGCAACTCCACCACGAACTCTCCGATGTCTAGGGGATCATCAACCTCGGCCGGAACTCGAACCAGGAAATTCAGCCGCCCGATATCGAGGTCGCCCCCGGGGATCGTGAGGTGCTCGCGAGCGATCGCATCGACGAGATCAGGGAGTCCGAGCTTGTAGGCTGTCAGCCGGCGGGGATCGGCGAAGACTTGGACTTCTCGATCACGGCCGCCGGTGAGCTGAACGAGATTCACTCCCGGAATCGTCTCGAGCTCGTCCTTGAGATCGTCCGCGATCTCCTTGAGCCGGTCCATGCCGAAATCGCCGGCCAGGTTGACGATCAGGATGGGAATGCGGGAGAAGTCCAGGTCCGTGATGGCGGGATCGTCCAGGTCGTTGGGCATCTCCGGCTTGGCACGATCGACTGACTCGCGGACCTTCTGGAGGGCGGTGTCGAGATCGACGTCCGGGTTGAACTCGACCTCGATGACCGAGGAGCTGTCCTGGGAGGTGGAGCGGATCTCCTTGAGTCCGGACAGGCCCTTGAGTTCCACCTCGATCTTCCGCGTGACTTGGCTCTCCATGTCCTCGGGAGAGGTTCCTGCATAAAAGGAGGAGACGAGGATCAGCGGAATCTTGATCTCGGGGAAGGACTCCCGCGGGAGACTGAGATAGGTCGCCAGGCCAGCGAGAACCACGATGGCCATCAGGACGTAGGAGGTCAGGGGCCGCTTGAGCGCCAGGCGGGTCAGAAGCGTCACGGACACTCCTCCGAGTGGACGTCCTGCCCGTCGACCAAGTCGCGCTGTCCATCGACGACCAGTGCCTGGCCGACGCTGAGAATGCCCTCGGCCAGCGCCATGTCGCCCTCGTAGGACGCGGAATCCAGCGCGATCTCCCGCGCTCGGCAGTCTTCCACGATGAAGACACTCTTGCCGCTCTCCCGCGCGATCATCGCATCGATCGGCACGACGACCGCGTGGTCCACCCGGCGGCGGACCAGGCGGACGCGCCCGAGCATGCCCGGCATGAGCGCACCCTCAGGATTCGGCAGGCTCAGCTCGATCGTGAAGGAGCGCGTCAGAGTATCGGCAGCCGGCGCGAGGTAGTACAGCTTTGCGGAGAAGCTCCGATTCGGGTACGCATCCACCTGGACGGATGCGTCTCGCCCGGTCTTCAGCCAGCTGACCTCGGTGTCCGGGACGGCCGCCTGGACCTTTAGTCTGGTGACTTGCTGCAGCGTGGTGATCTGGGTGCCGGGCGCGACGACCTCTCCCTTTTCGATAAGCCGTTCTGTGGCGCGTCCTGAGATGGGCGCGCGCAGGATCGCTCGCTCGAGTCGCAATTCCCGTTCACGGACGACGGCTGCCGCACGATCCCGCTGGGAGGTGGCCTTGACGAGGTCCTGCTGGGGGATCGCCTGTCGCTCGAAAAGCTTGCTGGTCTTGACGAAGTTGGCCTCGGCAGCCATCAGGTCGGCACGGGCCTGTGCGAGCTGGCTCTCCATGAGGTCGTCGCCGATTCGTGCAAGGAGCGACCCTTGCTCGATCCAGTCTCCCTTCTCGAAGCCGATCTCCCGCACCAGGCCGCCGATTTCAGAAGAGATGACAACGTCCTTCCAGGGGAGCAGTCGGCCGGTGATCTCGAGCGTCTCCTCGAAGGGGCGGGCTTCGAGGACCATCGTGCGCACCGCCACCTTTCCGGATGCTGCGGAAGTTGGCCCTGCAGTCCCAGCTCCAGTCTCGGTCGCAGGCGTGGATGTTGCGCTCACGGTCGGGTCCTCGCTCGCGGCCTGTTGGCAGCCGCCAAGGATGAACAGCGGGATCAGGGCGACCAGCGCCAAGCCTCTGTTACGGACGTTCACTGCCGCTCTCCTCGTGTGACACGTTGGGAAAGAGCCCGGTCAGGGCCTGGATCTCGGCGAAGGCGACGAGAGCGTCGTGCACCGCCTGAAGGGTCTGAAACCTGGCCTCCGTGAGGGCCTGTTGAGCTTGCAGGATGTCCAGCGAGGTCGCGGCGCCCCACTGGTAGCTATCCTCAGCGACCCGAAGCGTTTCCTCGGCTTCCGCGACGCCCTCCCTGGCCGCGTCCGCAGCCTCCCGCGCCCGGTTGTACTCGACTTCCTGGGCGACGAGGTCTCGCTGGTAGCGTGCGCGAAGTGTGTCTTCCCGGTATCGGTTCTGGACCTGCTGCGAGTGAATCTGCGCCAGCTTGTGCCGGGTTTCGAAGCCGTCGAAGAAGGACCATTCGAGGAAGACGCCCACGTTCCAGTTCGAAAACTCGAGGTTGGTCAGTTCCCCGGTGAAGATCGTGCTGATGCCATAGGCGCCCCTGAAGCTGATGCTCGGAAGGGTCGTGGCGCGCCAGACCTTGCTCTGCTCTCCGAGCGACCTGCGCTCGATCTGCATCGCACGCAGGTCCGGCCGCTGGGCGATC
>JANTFM010000039.1 GCA_024763475.1 Acidobacteriota bacterium
CTCCTGGCCTCGGCGACCTTCGGAGCCCTTTACGCGTTCACCAGAGCCGCGGAGGGCGCCCGGTGGGCCAGCCCCGCAGCGGGCGTCCTGCTCGCCGCCGGCCTGCTTGCGAAGGGCCCCGTCGTCCTGGTCTTCCTCGTCCTCGCAGCCCTGGCGTCTCTCCTGCCTGGCGCGCAGCTGCTCCCTTGGCGACAGCTCCTCCGCCCCCTGTCCCTCCTCACCTGCCTCGCGCTGGTCGTCCCCTGGTGCGCCACCGTTCTTTTGCGCCTGGGACCCGAACCCGTCCTCGCGGCCCTGTGGCACAACAGCGTGGACCGGGCCCTGAATTCCTGGAACAATTTGGAACCCTGGTGGTACCACGGCAGTGCCCTCGCCCTGGGACTCTTTCCCTGGTCCGTGCTGCTCCTGCCCGCCCTGGCGCCCCAAATCCTGCGCAAACTCGCCGGCGACCCACGCCTTCGAGGCCTCGGTCTCTGGTCCGCCGGAGCGCTTCTCCTGTTCTCACTTCCGGAGGGAAAACGCGGCGTGTACCTTCTGCCGGTCTACCCGGCCCTCGCCATGATCGCTGCCGCCTCGATCCCGGAGATCGCGAGTTGGCCCCGGGCGCGGCGCCTCAGCACCGGGCTGGGAGTGGGACTTGCCCTGCTTTTCGCAGGGGCGGGCCTTGCGGTGCTCTGGCCGGGAGAATCAGGGCGTCTGCTGCCTCCAGCAATCGCGTCCCTGCCCGCACTTCGCCGAGGAGCCGGCTTCGTGCTGCTCGCCTTCTCCGCCAGCATGGCCACCCTGCCCTTCCTCGCCCGAAAGTGGCCCGCAAGGGCGATCCTCCTGGCGCCGCTGCTCTTCGCACTGGCGACCGGGCTCGGCTGGCCGTGGCTGCTCACCCCCGCGATCAACCAGGCGCAGGGAGCACGAAGCTTCCGGCAGGAAGCCCTCGCCGTCCTCGAGCCCGGCACCAAACTGGCTTTCACCCGGGGCAAACGAGAAGTCGTCGCCTGGTACACGGACTGGAGAGGCCCGGAACTTGCTACACCGGAAGAAGTTATCTCGTTTATGTCACGTTCTTCGCCGCGAGCCGTCGTCGGCAAGAGCGAGCGATTCGGCTCTCCGCGGGACTGGCCTCGAGGATGCCGGATCCTCTTGCGCGGCCGCGTCGGCCGGGCCGAAGTGTCCATCCTCGCGCGCTCGCCCTCGAGCCAGGATGAGCTTTCGGGGAAAGCTACCCACCAAATCCGTTCGCATTAATTCGCAAACGATCGCATATGATTATTTCTTGTTCTTGCCGTTGACAAGAGGCAAGCCGGGTCATTAACGTGACACGTTGTGAAGGGACGGCTGCGCGGGGAAGGCTCGAGCAGTTGTGCCCGCCTGCACAGAATGCAAAGAAGGAGTATCGCGATGCGCTCGCTGATCCGTACCGGCCCGCTGGTCTTCCTTGTCGCGGTCGCGGCTGTTCTTGTCCTCCCCTCCGCAGTTCTTGCTGGCGGAGACAGCCCCTGGGCTTTTGAAGCCCGTGCGACGTACCTCAACCCGGTCAGTGATGACGGCTCCTACGCGTCCGCCATCAACCCGGAGTTCACAGGCACGCTGGACATGCTCAAGTCGGTCGTTCCCGAACTCGCGGTTTCCTACCGCGCGACGGACCGATTCGCAATCGAAGTCTCCGCCTTGATGGCGAACATGGACCTCGAGTTGGACCGGGACACCGCTGGCGAGCTGAGCTTCGGCGATTCGGATCTGACGATGTTCAGCCTTACGGGCCTCTACGACGTGGCGACCTGGGGCGATAGCTCCCTGTGGCTGGGCCTGAGTGTCGCCTATGCGGACTTCGATCCGCTCGACATCACGGATGACGCGGTGACGGAAGGCCTCGCCTCCGGGGTGCAGCTCAACAGCGCTTCGCTGGACACGGCCACCCTCTTCGGCTTCGTGGCCCGCTTAGACACACCGCTCGGCAGCAACGGCTGGTATTTCTCCTCCAGCTTACGCTATCTCGTGGGCGGCCCCGATGTCCTCGCTCTCGGCACGCCGATCGATGGCGGCGGGGAGGGCTCTAAGCTTAGCGCGGGCGCGGAGACCGTCTTCTCCGGCACGCTGGATTTTGATCCGCTGATCGTGTCGCTGGGCGTCGGCTTCCGCTACTGATTTCGGGTCGAAGCAGAGGAAAGGGGCACCTCCCGCGGGAGGTGCCCTTTTGCGTTCCCCCTCTCGAAAGAGATAATCCACCCATGGTAAGAGCTCCGAAAGCTGCGGCAAGGGGCGCACGCGACCCGTTGCAGGTCAACCTGCGACGGGTCGTACAGCTCATCCTGCTGGTGGTTCTCCTTCCCACGACCATTCTCACGGGGATCGGCATCGTCGTCATCGTCACCTGGGAGGAACCCCTGGACCTGGTCTTGGGCATCCTTGAAATCTCCTTCGCCGCTTCGGTCATCGCCGGTGCCATTCTGCTGATCTACCAAGCGAGTCGCGGGGCGCGGCTCGCCCGGATCCAGGACACCTTCCTCTCGCAGATGGGACACGAGATCCTCACCCCCTTGTCGGGTATCCGCCTTCACACGCAGATTCTCGAAGGGATGCAGCTGCCCGAAGGCTCCCGGCTTTCGGTCCAGGCGATACGCCGGGAAGCCGACCGCCTCAGGGATCTGGTGCAACGAACGCTGCGCTGGCGCGAGATGCGATCCACGAAACACCTGTACCGCAAGCGATCGACAACAACGGGCGAGATCGTCGAGCAGGTCTTGCAGCGCCTCCCGAACAAGAACATGATCCACGTGCGCCTACTGACAACAGACACCCGTCTCCGGGGAGATCCCGACGCGCTCGCGGAAGCCGTCATGAATCTCACCGGGAACGCACGAAAATACGCGGGCGACGATTCGCCGATAGAACTGACCGTACGAAAGCTCGGCAAGGCCGTGATCTTCGTCGTCAGTGATCGCGGTCCAGGCCTGCCCAAGGAGGATGCAGAGCGGATCTTTGATCCGTTCTACCGCATCGTACCCAAGGACAGGCCGGACCCGGGCGGCACCGGCTTGGGGCTCACGATCACGCGACAGATCGTGCGTGCCCACCGCGGAGCCATCAATGCGCTCAACCGCCGCGGCGGCGGATCCCGCTTCTTCATTCATCTGCCGATGGAGGGTCGACAGTGAGCGCTCGCACACGGCTACTCATCGTCGAGGATGATCGCTCCCTGCGGGAGGGGCTGAAGATCGTGTTGGAGCAGGCCGGCTACGACGTCGAGACCGCCATCCGCGGGCAGGACGCGCTGCGCACCATCCGAGAGCAGCCGCCGGACCTGGTGATTCTCGACCTGATGCTCCCGGGCCTCGACGGAAGCTATGTCCTCGAGAAAGCTCGCCAGGAGGGCTTCACGGCCCCCGTGATCATCCTTTCGGCCAGAGACTCCCTCGAAGACAAGATCCATGGCTTCGATACCGGCGCGGACGACTACGTCACCAAACCCTTCGAACTCGAAGAGCTGCTCGCGCGGGTCATGGTTCGCTTGCGCAGCAGCGAACAGTCGCGGCGTTTCGTCTTTGGCCAGACCGTGGTGGACCTCGAGGCACGGCGCATCCAGCGCGGAGACGAGGAGATTCATCTGACACCGAAGGAGTTCGATCTGCTCGCCCTCTTCCTCGACAACCCGGAGCGAGCTCTTTCCCGCTCCCGGATCCTTGAGGAAGTCTGGGGGACGGACTACCGGGGCACGGGCCGCACCGTCGACAATTTTGTTCGCGGCCTGCGAACCAAGATCGAAAGCGATCCCGACAACCCCCGCTTCCTCCGCACGGTGCGCGCGAGAGGATACCGTTTCAGCCCACGAGGTTAGGCTGGATGATTCCTGTGTCCTTCCGCCGGACCTGGGTAGTCAGCAAGAGGAGACACGGGTTTTGCACGAGTCATTCACAGCACTGGCCAAGTCGCTTTCCGACGTCATCTGGGGACCCTTTTTCCTAATCCCTCCGTTGCTGTTGACCGGCTTCTACCTCAGCGTACGCCTGCGTGGCATTCAGTTCACCAAGCTCCCCCGCGCCCTTTGGCTGGGCCTCGTCATCCGACGGGAGGAAGGGGCGGAAGGGGATATCTCCCACTTCCAGGCCCTGATGACCGCGCTCGCCGCCACCGTGGGAACCGGCAACATCGTCGGCGTCGCGGGAGCCATCGCCGTCGGCGGACCCGGCGCTCTCTTCTGGATGTGGATGACCGGCCTCGTCGGCATGGCCACGAAGTACTCGGAAGCGCTGCTTTCCGTGAAGTACCGCACGGTCGACGAGCGCGGGGAGCAGTGTGGCGGACCGATGGTCTACCTGGCCCACGGAATCCGCTGGGCACCACTGGGTAAGACCCTGGGCGCCAGCTTCGCGCTCTTCGCGGCCATCGCCTCCTTCGGCATCGGCAACATGGTGCAGTCCAACTCGGTTGCCGAGGCGTTCTCCGGCGCCTTCCACATTCCCCACTACCTGACGGGGCTCATCATCGCGGTAGCCGCGGGCACCGTGATCCTCGGAGGCATCCGCTCGATCGGCAGCTTCACCGGCGCCTTCGTCCCACTGATGATTGCCGTCTACATCCTCTCCTGCCTCCTGATCCTCGCGCTGACCTGGGAGCGAATCCCCGACGCCCTGGCACTCGTCTTCGAGGGGGCGTTCAGCGGAACAGCCGCGGTAGGAGGCTTCGCGGGGGCAACCCTCGCGCGGGCCATCGGCAAGGGCGTCGCCCGGGGGATCTTCTCCAATGAATCAGGACTCGGCTCGGCGGGTATCGCGGCCGCAGCAGCCCAGACCCGCGAGCCCGTGAGCCAGGCGCTCGTCTCCATGACGCAGACCTTCATCGACACCATCGTGGTGTGCACTCTCACCGGCCTGGCCATCCTGACCACCGGATCTTGGGAGACGGGCGAGGGCGGTGCCCGCTTGACCCAGCACGCCTTCGACGTGGGACTGTCGGCGGGCTTCGGGAGCCAGATCGTCGCCGTCTGTCTCGCGATGTTCGCCTTCTCAACGATCCTCGGCTGGTGCTACTACGGCGAGAAGAGTGTCGAGTTCCTCGGCGGGCCCCGGCTGGTCCTGCCTTTCAGGATCCTCTACATCGCCGCGACCTTCCTGGGCGCAGTCTACAGCCTGGATTTCGTCTGGGCCTTCGCGGAAATCATGAACGGCCTGATGGCCGTGCCTAACCTCATCGGCCTGCTTCTGCTCAGCGGCGTACTCGCCCGTGAAACGCGTCAGTTCTTCCGCCGCTGACCGACCCCGCTGGACTCCGTGGCGTTTCGACGTAGTTTCTTGAGAATTCTCAGGAGATTATGCCGTGTCCAGACTCTCGCTTGCCCTGGCTGCCTTGTCTTTGTGTGCCCTCGCCTGCCTCGGCGGATGCGCCTCGCTCCACCCGGATCTTTCGCCAGAAACGCCCCCAGAGGCGACGACAGAAACAAAGACAGCAGAAGAGATTCCCGGCAAGCCGGTGATCACCTTCGAACCGGCCAGCACACCAGCTGGATCTCTCGCGGAGCAGCAGGGAAGCAACGTCCGGGCCAACCAGGACAGCAGCGGCCGCGACCAGAACGAGACGACGATTGCCATCAACCCGACGAACACCAGCAACATCATCGGCGGCGCGAACGACGCACGCCTGGGCTCGTGGGCGGCCGGCTACTACATCAGTCATGACGGGGGTCAGACCTTCAGCGACGGGACGATGCCCTTCACGAAGTACGCGAACCAGGGCGATCCGGTCGTCGCCTTCTGCGGCGACGGAACAGCACTCTTCGCCTACCTCGACTACATCGCCGCCTGGCAGCCCCACCGGCTGATCGTATCCCGCTCAACGGATGGCGGAGATACCTGGCTCGCGCCAGGCACCGTCTACGAAGGCTCGATTCCTTTTGCAGACAAGCCCTGGCTCGCCTGCGCCCCCGATGGAGGATCCTTCGCGAACCGGGCCTATATCTCCTGGACACACTTCTCCGGCGGCGGGGTGATTCGAAGCGCGTGGTCATCGGACCACGGCGTCACCTGGCAGGGGGCGAAGAACCTCTCCGGCGCGGGCGTGCAGGGATCGGTCCCCGCTGCCGGCAGAAACGGCCTGGCCTACGTCTTCTGGCACGCCGGGGGGAGCATCCAATTTGCCAAGTCCACCAACGGCGGTGGGAGCTGGTCGTCAGCCACCTCGGCTGCCAGCATCACATCGATCGGGGACACCGACTTCCGCAGGAACTCCTTTCCGACGGTCGGCCTGGACATCTCCGGTGGCAGCTATGACGGCCATGTATACGTCGCGTGGTCCGACCAGAGGAACGGCGATCCGGACATCCTCTTCACACGCTCCACCGATGGGGGCACGACGTGGGCGGACCCCATTCGCGTGAACGACGACTCCCTCGGCAACGGACGCGACCAGTTCTTTCCCTGGATGGCGGTCGATGACCACGGAATCATTCACCTGATGTGGCACGACCGGCGCGGTGACTCGAACAACAAGAAGATGCACATCTACATTGCCAGCTCCCGCGACGGGGGAGTGAGTTTCGATCGCAACCTGCGTGTCACGGACCTGGATTCGGACGGTGCTTCGACCGGCTTCCTCGGCGACTACGCGGCGATCGCCGCCCAAGGGGGCAAAATCGTCCCGCTCTGGTCCGACTTGAGGGCCGGAAGCGGCGAAGAGGATGTCTACATCGAGGTGGAGGAAGCCTTTGACTACGACATCGTCTCGGGCCTCTCCTTCGCGGAGGACAAGCAAACCGTCTCCTTCGAAGACCAGGAGCCACGCCTCGGCAACGCGATCGTCTACGACCTGATCCTCGGTGACGTCGGCGAACTCTCGAGTGCCTCGCCATGGGCGAACACCGTCTGCTGGAGCGAGGACCTGAACGCCCCGCCCGCCGTCGTCACCGAGCTGCCGGACCCGGGGCAAGCGCTGTACGTCATCATCCGCGCCCAGGGCCCGCGAGGAAACGGGAGCTTCGGCTCCGGCTCTTCCCACCCCGACCCGCGGGACGGCCTGGATGCAGCACCCCCCTGTAGCTAGCAAGTTCACTCCGCTCCTCGACGCGCCATCGGTGTCACTGACGAGGCGGGCCGACGACCGACTACCGAGAGTTGCGCAGGAGGCCCTGCGTCGCGAGACGCGTCGATGGCTGTTAGAAAACGCAGCGAAGATGTCTCACCGGAGACTGGGAGCTCCTACGAGCAGACTTGATTGCGGCCGTTGTGTTTCGCGTCGTAGAGCAGTCGATCCGCACGCTGAATCAGCGAGGAGCTGGAGTCCGAACGCTCGATCACGGCGCATCCCAGGCTGACGGTGACCTTGATCAAGCGGCCGTTGTGGACAAAGGGGTGCTCGGCAACAAGTTCGCAGAGGGACTCGGCGACGATCCGCGCCCCTTCGATCGGTGTCTCCGGCAGGACGATGGCGAACTCCTCCCCGCCGTAGCGAGCGAGAATATCGTGACCTCGCAAGCGGTCACTGACGAGTGCGGCGAGAGCGATCAGGATCGCGTCGCCGGCCGGGTGGCCTTCGCTGTCGTTGATCTGCTTGAAATGATCGATGTCGAGCATGATCAGGCTGAGCGGCCGGCCATGCCTTTGGGCACGAGACACCTCCCGCTCCAGGGCCTGGTAGAGAAAGCGCTTGTTGTAAACCGTGGTGAGCGGGTCCGTCATGCTCATCCGGTAGCTTTCCTCGTAGTACTTCGCCTCGGCGTCCTCGCCAGAAATGAACTTGAGAACGGTCTCTCCGACCTTGATTTTGTCGCCACTCTTGAGCACGCAGCTTCCGCTGATGCGCTTGGCGTTGATCCGTGTCCCATTCGTCGAGTTGTGATCTTCGATCAACCACTCGCCATCCCGGAAGAGAATCGACGCGTGGCAACGCGAGATCGAGTCTTCCTCGATGGTGATGACGGAGCTGTGATCACGCCCGATGGTCAGCGGGCTGGAATCGACGGGAATACTCATGCCGAGCAGCGTCGGCATGGCGGTCTGGATCACCACGAGAGAATGGACGCCCTCCGCAACCGAGTGCTCCGTGGGCGGATCAACGACCCGTGTCTCCTGGCTATTCTCGTCGCTGTTCCTCACGAATCGCTCTCCTCACCACCCTGAACGGGGAGTCAAACCTGCTATTCACGCTAGGTTCCGCGAGCTGGCCGGGTCAAGAAAAAATGGGCGCTCCTGCCGTCTGTCTGGTTGCGGTCGTCGCGGGCCAGGCCCGTACTCCACATCATGCTGATCGCGGCTTTGAACCGGAGCTAGCCTTGCGCGGGCCCCTGTTTCAAAGAGCGATCAGCTCCTCGTAGGCGCTGCGAACACGCTGAACATACGCGATCAACCTCGGCAGATCGGGAATCTTCAACGCTTGGGGACCATCACAAAGGGCCTTATCGGGACAGGGGTGGAAGTCCACCAGGACCATCGATGCCCCGGCGATCAGGCCCTGGCCCATCGCATGGAAAATGTCGCTGATCCCGTCGGGCGCGACACGACTCGACCCGACACTGTGAGAGGGATCAACGCAGACCGGCATCTTCGTCTGCCGCCGAACCACCGGAACGTGGGCGAAGTCGACGAGGTTACGGTGGGGATCTCCAAGGTGACTCTTCACCCCTCTCAAGCAGAACACGATGTTCGGGTTGCCCTCGCTGGCGATGTATTCACACGCGTTGAGTGACTCCTCTAGGGTGATCCCCATGCCGCGCTTGAAGAGGACTGGCAGCGTCTTCTGCCGGCCGATCTGCTTGAGCAGCTCGAAGTTCTGCGCGTTGCGGGTACCGACCTGGAGCATGACGCCCGTCGCCTGGCCCGAGGCCTCGAGAGCCCGGTTGATCTCGTCGATGTGGTGAGCGTCCGTCACCTCCATCGAGATGACCTTGATCCCGTACTTACCGGCAAGCTCGAAGACCCATGGCAGACACTCCGCGCCAAGGCCCTGGAAGTCGTAGGGGCTCGTCCGCGGCTTATAGGCCCCCATCCTCGTCGTGACCAGATTGTGTTTGGCCAGCTCCTGGAAGGTCTGCTCCACATGGTCCCGCGTGTCGACCGCGCAGAGCCCGGCGAAGATCTTCACGCCCCTGTCATCGAAGTTCACGCCGTTGTATTTGAATCCGGGAGATTCGACGCTCGGATCGTGCCGCCCGACGAGGCGATAGCGGGCGGAGATCCTCACAACCTTCCGCACACCGGGAAGCGACTGGAAGACTTCCGTGGGAACAGCCTCCGTCGCACCGAGGAGATGCAACTCGGTCACGGTCTGCAACGAGCCATCGTAGTCGTAGCGCCGGGGCGTGATGCCTTCGAATCGCGAAGCGATCTGGCTCGCCGAGACAACAGCCGTGTCGGACACACCGGTTTCGAACATGATGATCACAGTCAGCTCCTCTGGCGATACTGGAGCCGCCGGGAGAAGTCGAGGATGGCCTTGAAGACATCGTCGACATCGGAGGGATCGAGATCGTAGGAGGCGGCCCACTCCCGTCGCAGCGCGCGGAGCGCCTGCTCTCGGCCCTCGTCACGTACCCCTTGGCCAAGATCCGTCTTCGCGCGGGAGGCTCTCTCGGCGATTCGTGCCCGGCGCGCCAAGAGCGCGAGCAGCTCACGGTCAACCTCGTCGATCAATCCACGAGCCTCGCGTAGCTCAGGACTCGCCGCACACAGCTCGGGTATCTCATCTTCCGAGCTCGCCGCTTCGAAGCCGGTTCCCGCGGGTCTTGAAGGCGTGGCGGGCGGTGCGCTGAGCCGTGCGTCAGCCTTGCCCAAGGCCTCGAGAAAGCGGCTCCGAGCACCGCTTGCGAAGGGGTTCTCCCGATGGAGCGCGCTGAAGAGGTGTCCGGCGTCCGAGCGAACCGCCTCGACGGTTCGGAGGATGGCCTGCGCCGAGGGAGGGGCCAGCGCGGAATCGATCGCAAGATCGGCGTCGAGCAAGCCCTTGGCGATGAAGTAGGCGATGGCGTGGCTCTCTGACATCTCGCGGTCATGCGCCTCGGCGCTGCGCTCGATCACGCTGCATCCCGACCGGCGATAGATCGTTGCCGCCCGCTCGGCAGCTCGGGGATGTTGTGGATTCGGACAAACGACGACCTTGAGGGGCCGTTCACCACGCGCGAGGCTCGTCGGTCCGAAGAGTGGGTGGGTTGCCGCCCAAGGAAGATCCTCGCCCAGAACGCTCCGCAACGCAGCCTCCGGGGACACCTTGACGCTCGCCACGTCCATCACGAAATGTGACGCGCTGAGGCCGGGCCTGAGCTGCTCGAGGGCCGTGCGGATCGTCGGCACCGGCACAGCCAGGAGAATGACCGGGGCTTCGAGTGCCAGGCCTGCTGGAGATCCAGCATCCACGGCGGCATCCGAAACACCGGCGGGATCGAACGCTCGAATCGTGTAGCCCGCATCCGCGAAGAGCTCGGCGAGAGCACGACCGAAACGACCGAAACCCATCAGCCCGATCACGGTCGACTGGCTTACTCCCGCTTTGGCCAAGTTTTTCTCCATCAGAGGCAAAGATAGGCGGAACGCTTCACCGTTCAAGCCCCCTCCGCTTCGCTCGCAGAGAGGGATCAGGCCGAGTCCAGGGTCTCACGGACAACCCGCACGAGAGTCGACGGCGAAAAGGGCTTCTGAAGAAAGGAGAACGGGCGTCCCGCGAGGCTCTTCGCGGGAGCCTCGGCGAAGCTGTAGCCGGAGATGAAGAGAACCTTGAGGCCGGGGATGCGACGGACGAGAGTTTCTGCCAGCTCGGATCCACCGAGCCTTGGCATCACGACATCCGTCAGCAGGAGGTCGATCTTGTTCGGAAACTCACAACTCAGCTCGAGGGCCAGAGCGCCGTCCTCTGCCTCCAGAACCTCGTACCCCTGAGCCTCGAGAAAACGCCGCAAAGGCTTTCTCACGGCTCCCTCGTCCTCGACGAGCAGGATGGTCTCGTTGCCCGTCGGCAGCAGCGTACGTGATCGCGGGGCCTTCACTTCGGCCCGCGGATTCCCGTCTCTGGGAAAGTAGACGAGAAAAGCCGCACCGTCGCCCGGGCGAGAGGCGACCTCGATGAAGCCACCGCTTTGCTGGATGATCCCGTAGACTGCCGAAAGTCCGAGTCCGGTGCCGTGCCCTACGTCCTTGGTCGTGTAGAAGGGCTCGAAGATTCTCTCCTGAGCCTTGCTGTCGATTCCGACACCCGTATCCGAGACAACGAGACGTACCCATGACCCGGGCTGAGCGTCGTGATGTTGGCTAGCGGACTGGGAGTCGAGCACGACATTTTCTGTCTCGATCAGGAACTCTCCGCCATGACGCATCGCGTCCCGCGCGTTCACTGCGAAGTTGATCAGGACCTGCTGGATCTGCCCGGCATCCACACAAACTGGCCAGAGCTCGTCTGCGAAATCAGTCGTCAACTGAACATCCTCACCCAAGACACGGCGGAGCAATGCTTCCATGTCCGAAACAACGGTGTTCAACGAGAGACTTCGTGGCGTTCGCATCTGGCTGCGGGAGAACGCGAGAAGCTGGCGCGTCAGGCTGGCCGCCCGGTCGCTCGCGCGGCGGATCTCCGTCAAGTCCTCCCGCGCACTCTCGTCATCGCGAAGACGGTCTTCAAGAAGAGCACAGTACGATTCGATGACCATCAGCAGATTGTTGAAGTCATGGGAGACCCCCCCCGCCAGCCGGCCGAGCGCCTCCATCTTCTGCGCATTCCTGAGCTGATCCTCAAGCTGTCGCTGCTGCGTCACGTCACGCATGAAACCGCGGAGGGAAGAGACGCGCCCTTCCTCGTCTCGTGTGGCGATGCAGGTATCCTGGATCGTGAGTCTACGGCCGCTCCTGGTCTTCATCACCGCTTCGTAGTCCCGTACGAAACCCTCCGAGCGCACGGTCTCGATCAGCTTCTGATGGGCGGTGGAGTCCACGTAGAAGTCCCTGCTGGTATTCAGCGAGAGCATCTCCTCTCGTGACCTGTACTCGAAGAGCTCAACTCCTGCCGGGTTTACGTCGAGAATCGCTCCGTCCATATTGGTGATGTAGATGACATCCTTTGACTCCTCGAAGAGTGCACGGAACTTGGCCTCTGACTGGCGCAGCGCGTTCTCGGCAGCGACTCGATGACTGATGTTGTGATAGATGGCGAAGACTCCGACCTGCTCGTTCTCCAGTTCGATCGGCACGCCGGTGACTGTGACCGGCACCAGGTACCCATCCTTGTGGCTCCTGTGACTGTCCCGTTGGGTCACCTCTCCGCCGAGGGTCCTCGCAGCCAACTCAGCAGCCTCCTCGTGGAATTGCGGCGGGACGATCAACTCGTCGATCGTCCGTCCCCTGCTCTCCTCTGCAGCGTAGCCGAACACCCGCAGGAATCCTCGGTTCGTACGGCGAATCCTGCCATCGCGATCCAGGACAGCGATGCCATCCGATGAGGCTTCCACAAGCTGTTGGGAGTAGGCCCGCTCGTGGGCGAGTGCGGCCTCCGCAGCCCGCTGCCCGGAAACATCGTGGACGATGGAGAGGAGGAGCCCCCGGTCGTCGATCCGCACCAACGACGCGTGAATCTCCACGTCTCGAACACCATCCGCGACGAATTGGCGTCGTCCCAGGAGTTTCAGCGGATCGCCCCTCGCAGCACACTTCAACTCATCCAGCACGAGTTCCGCCGGCTGGGCACTCAGATCCATCACGCTGCAGCCAAGCAGCTCTTCCCGGCTCTTGCCGTAGAACGACGCGGCGGGAGCGTTCCCATCGACGATCTCCCCCGATTCAGGGTCGATCAGGAGCAGCTTCGCCGTACTGGTTGCCAGCAGTGAATCAATGAGAGAACGGGCCATCTCCTGCCTCAGGGGAAGCCGCTCGCTTCGCCAGGACCCATACCCCCCGCGTCAGGACATCCCGCCGCGAGCCCTCCCAGAAAGTCCCGGCATTGCGTTTCGATCAACGCCCTGGAACCCTCATACCCTTTCCGTTCAGTGTATCACCGGAACGGCTCCCCGGTGTCCGCTCGTCACCAAGACGAACAAGAGGCTACACTTGCTGCATGACGAGAAAGCAAACGCGACAGACGACGATCCACGGCAAGACGCTCGAGGACGACTACTACTGGCTCCGGGAGAGAGAAAGCCCCGAGGTGCGGGAGTACCTGGAGGCCGAGAACGAACGCACGCGTCTTGCGATGGAACCAACCAGGGAGCTTCAGGATGCGCTCTACAGCGAGTTCAAGGACCGGCTGAAGGAAACCGACCTGTCGGTTCCTCTGCGGAGAGGAGACTACCTCTACTACTCGCGCACGGAAGAGGGGAAACAGTATCCGATCTATTGCCGCAAACGCGGAACAATCGCAGCGGACGAGCAGGTCTTGCTTGACTTGAACGAGTTTTCCCAGGCTGGTGCAGGCTACCTGAAGCTCGGTTCACTCGAGCTGAGTCCGGACCACCGCCTCCTGGCCTATTCACTCGACTTGGAGGGTTCTGAACACTTCACGATACACGTGCGCGAGATCGACAGCGGACGCGACCTTCCTGACCTCATCAAGGGCAGCTATGACTCCGCCGCCTGGGCCAGCGACAACCAGACCCTCTTCTACACCGTCCTCGACGAGGCCCATCGACCTTACAAGGTCTTCCGGCACCAGCTCGGCACCAGCGCGACCGAAGATGTCGAGGTCTTCCATGAGCCCGATGATCGTTTCTTTGTGAACGTGGCGCTCAGCAAGTCGGAGCAGTTCATTTTCATCGGGCTCTACAGTCAGGTCACCAGTGAGATCCACTTCCTGGACGCCGCCCAGCCCGAGGCTAGCGCCACTCTCTTCGCGGCCCGTCAGCAAGGGGTCGAATACAGCGTCTATCACCACGACAGCTGCTTCTTCGTGCTGACCAACGAGGAAGCCCTGAACTTCCGCCTGATGGAGGTCCCGATCGATTCGCGACAGCGCTCCTCCTGGCGCGAGATCATGCCCCACTCCACAGAAGTGAAGCTCGACGCCCTGGATGTGTTCCGCGACCACCTTGTGGTCTACGGCCGCTGCGAGGGGCTCTCCTCGATCTGGGTCATCGATCTGTTCACGCGAGAGCGCCATCGCATTTCCTTCGATGAAGCCGTGTATTCCGTGAGTCCCGCGAGCAATCCCGAGTACGATGCCCGCGTGCTGCGCTTCCACTACAGCTCTCTGGTAACCCCACCGTCGGTCTACGATTACGACATGACGACACATCATCGCGAGCTCCTGAAACAGAAGGAAGTCCTCGGGAGCTTCGATGCGAGCCAGTACATCTCGGAGCGCCTGTGGGCTACGGCAGATGATGGAACGCGTATCCCCATCTCCATCGTCTACCGCCGGGGTTTCGCACCGGACGGCTCTCATCCAGGCCTGCTCTATGGCTATGGCTCTTACGGCATTTGTATCGACCCGACCTTCTCCCTGACCCGTATCAGCCTGCTGGATCGTGGCCTCGTGTTCGCGATCGCCCACGTCCGCGGGGGAGGTGAGATGGGGCGTCCCTGGTACGAGGCCGGCAAGCTGCTCGCGAAGAAGAACACCTTCTCGGACTTCATTGCCTGCGCTGAACACCTGATCCATGAAAACTACGTCGGCGCAGGGCGCTTGGCGATCGAAGGCGGCAGTGCCGGTGGCCTGCTGATGGGTGCCGTGACCAACCTGCGACCGGAACTCTTCCACGTGGTGATGGCCCATGTCCCCTTCGTCGACGTGATCAACACGATGCTCGACGATACGCTTCCCCTGACCGTGATCGAATACGAGGAGTGGGGAGACCCCAACGATGCCGAGTTCTTCGAGTACATGGCGTCCTACTCGCCCTATGATCAGGTAGAAGCCCGCGCATACCCCCACATCCTGGTACGCGCGGGCCTCAACGACCCGCGGGTGCAGTACTGGGAGCCGGCCAAGTGGGTCGCCAAACTCCGCGAGATGAAGACCAACGATTCGCAGCTCCTGCTCAAGACCGAAATGTCCTCCGGGCACGCAGGGCCCTCGGGGCGCTATGATCGCCTGAAGGAGATTGCCTTCGACTACGCTTTCCTTCTCAAATGCCTGGAAGTTGGAGGAGTGGACCGATCATGAGCCGCAGCAGGGAAAACACGGAACGTAAGCTCGTGGATGCCGTTGGGGCCGTCCTCCGCGGTGACGGGGCCCGCCATCTCGGCGTCAACCGCGTGGCCAACGAAGCCGGCGTCGACAAGGTCCTGATCTATCGCTACTTCGGTGGACTCACAGGCCTGATTGATGCCTGGGCCCAACGCGGCGAATTTTGGCCCACCGCCGACGAGATTCTCGGCTCGCGCGTCGGCCGCTCCCTGGCCGATGTCGTCAAGAGCTATCTCCTCGAGATCCTCTCCCGCCCGCTCTCCCTGGAGCTCCTGGCCTGGGAACTGGCAGAAGACGACCACCTGGCCCGCGCCTGCCGAAGCGTACGCGTCCGCCGCCTGGCGGATGTCCTCGAGGTCATCGAAGCCCACGGCAGCCCCGGCTACGACCCCGCCGCGACCGCCGCCATGCTCTTCGCTGCCGCAGATCACCTCGCCCTGCAGGCCCGCCGCGCCGGCGCCTTCGCCGGCATCTCCCTCACCTCCGACGAGGGCTGGACCCGCATCGAGGACGCGATCGACTTCCTGGCGCGCTAGTCCCGGAGACACGCTTATCGCGTGCAGCGCAACTCTTCCGAGGGCAGGACATCACTCCAGATCGTATGTCACGACAAGAGTTATGAACACCGAAACCGGCTCGCCCTTCAATAACGGAGACGTGTAGCGCCTCGGGGGCGTGTAGCGCCAGAATCTAATCGCTTGTCGCGTGGCCACGTCCAGAAAGTGCTCTCGAGGACCGCTGAGAAGCGAGGCGTAACGCAAGACGCCGTCTTCCTGAATTATGACCTCGTATATCAGCTTCCCGGAGGCTCGCGCCGTGTATGCATCCATTGGATAGACGGGAGAGACACGCGTCTCGACGAGAAGTTCCGGTTCTGTGACACCCTCAGAGTCCATCCGTGACAACGATGCCTGGTTCGGGACCCATTCTCTCACACTATCCGGCATGTCAGCCGCCAACTCCGCGTAGAGGGCGTACCGTCTCGCCGAATTTGTGGGTATGGTCCGCCCCGAGACCGAAAGGCGTTCATCCAGCATGTCGAGAATCCATCCCTCCACGGCGCCCGTGTGAGCCACTCGCCCGCCAGGGCGCCGTTGAATCAGCAACGCATTGCAGTAGATCCTCGCCGGCTCGATCCCCTTCGGCACAATACAGTGGATCTTGAATCGATCCGGAGTGTACTCGCCCGCCTCGACCCTCTCGACGAGCCCTGGGAAGCGCTTGCCCGCCTTCTTGTAGCGCAGTTCCTTCGTGATGAGAAGCTGATTAGCGTCATCCCTAGTGGAGATCTTGAACTCCAGCTCATGGAACAGGGCGACCAACTCCGAGAAAACGAACTCTGATTTCAGCGGGTATATCCGCGCGAGCTCACGGGGCCAATTGGCCTCGAAGAGCAGATCTGCTTCGTAACTCCATGGAACAGGCTCTCCATCACGAAGAGCGGGTTCGAAGCGCCACTGCCGCAGTGTCTCCTTGATTTCTTCCCAATCCTCCTTGGTGCCTGGACTATCCAGAATCTCGACCTTCTGTACCTCGCCAAGCTCTGAAGCAGACAGACGAACTCGAACCGTACCCTCCAGACCAAGTCCAAAAGCGCGCTCTGGAATCCGTGGATGAAATCCACCTTCAAGCAAGGTCCCCGGAACTGTCTCGCCGGCTTCGCCAGCGAAGACCACG
>JANTFM010000040.1 GCA_024763475.1 Acidobacteriota bacterium
GATGCAGCGGCCCTCCTCGAGACCGGGAAGCTCTTTCGATATGAGGAACGAGAGGCCGGAAGCCGAGATATCACGGAGGCGCATGGAGACCTGCTCTCCCCGTGGGTTCGGATAGCCGAACTCCACTCGAGCTCTCGCATCAACGGGGAACTGGTGCCTGTTGTGTCGCCTGCGACACGCTACGGAAGTCGTCATGACCGCCTCCTACCCGGGAACTTATGTCCTCGGCTAAGGGGGGGCCACCCTTCTGGCGCTGCGAAGCTACCGTGCGCCGGAACCGAGCAGGACCACCTTGACCGTCTTGAGCACGATCCAGAGATCCAGGATCGGGCTGGCATGCTTCAGGTAGAAGAGATCGTACTTGAGTTTCTGCTTGGCATCGTCGATGCTCGCGCCGTAGGGGTAGGACACTTGAGCCCATCCGGTCAAGCCGGGACGAACGGAAGAGCGGAGCTGGTAATACGGGATCTCCTGCTCCAGTTCCGCGACGAAAACCGGTCGCTCGGGCCTTGGTCCCACGAAACTCATGTCGCCCTTGAAGATGTTGATGATTTGAGGCAATTCGTCAATGCGGGTCTTACGAATGAACGCACCAATCCGCGTCACTCGGGCGTCGGCCTTGCTGGCCCATTGTGGCCCTGAGCGCGTCTCCGCGTCCTTGACCATCGAGCGAAACTTATAGATCGGGAAGACACGGCCCGCCTTACCCACCCGCTCCTGCATGTAGAAGACGGGGCCCTCGGAATCGAGCTTGATAAGAAGCGCTGTCAGCAGCATGACGGGTAAGGTCACAGTGAGCAGGAACCCGGAGAGCAGAAAGTCATGAATCCGCTTCGAGATCACCCGCAACCGCGAGACTTTGAAACCATCCGAGAAGACAATCAATGAAGGTAGCAGGAGATCCACTTGGATCTTGCCGCTCGTCCGCTCCACGAAGGGAGTGATCTCCTCAAACCTGACCCCCGAGAGACGCAGGGGAATCAGGCTGCCCGAAGGAAGCAAACCACGGCGCTCCTCCAGTGCCACGATCACCCGATCTACCTGGCTCTTATCAATCGCGTCAATCGTGTCCACTGTGGCGAGACGACGATGGTTGCCTAACTGACGGATCTCGTCATCATCGCTCTCGGCAACGAAGCCAACGATGCGATAGTCCGCAGCAAGGTAGCTCTCGATATAGTCCGTGATTTGGCGCGCCATCTCCCCGGAACCCAGGATCGCGATCTTCTCACGGTAGAAGCCCGCAACATGGTTGCGAGCAGCAATCCAGCGCCAGGAGAGCACGCCGAACGCGATCGCCGCTGAGGACTGGAGGAGCACGGCTGCATACACGACACCGCGGCGACCGTATCCCCAGCGGGCCAGGGCGGCTCCCGCCAGGGCAATTGCGAATATCAAACCCATCGTGACGAGGGTTTCGTGACGAAAACGAAAGCCAGGAATACGCCGAAACTCACGGGTGAGCATCAGCAGGAACGCTGCCAGAGAGGTGAACCCGATTCCTAGGCTCATGGGCAGGGAAGCCCGAACGGACACAGGACTGCTGATCATCGCGACCAGATACAGGATCGCAGCGATCAGGGTCCCTTCCAGAACGAAGGTGATGAGAGCTGCGCGCCCCCGGCGCAGATAGATGTTCACGGTGGTGTATTCCTTCTCCAGCCGGACCATCCCTCCCCAGTTCATTTCAGGATGGCCAACAGCGCTAGTGTCCGCTTGTCTCGTGAGCTTTGACCGGAGGTTTACCGCGAAAGTCACATGGCGCAAGGAGAAATAGCGAAAGTACCTGTGCGAACACTGACGCGATCTGCTGCAACCCACGCGTGGGTATGCAGCTGCAGCACGCTCCGGTCAAGACCGAAGCCGCACGGCACGCCGCAGGCGCCGGCTCAGCGGGATGTTCGTTCCTGCCCGCACACACGATGACCCACCCCGCAAATCACGGGGGCCCGTCACGAGACGCGGGAGCTCACTCGATCGGGCGGAACCCTCCATGGGATCGACTTCGGAACATCGAAGCGTACTGAGCTGACTGGACCTGCGCGGCTGGGCCGCAGCCGAACGGCTCATGAGCGGTTTGGGCTAGTGGACCTTGTACTTCACTGCAGGCACGGACACGCCTCCAAAGATGCGGGATCGCAGCTTCTTGAACGTTGCCGTGATCGTACAGGTCTCCCCCGCCGCGGGCTCACAAACGGCGGCGTGATTCACACCCCAAGCCCCGGATGTGGCAGCCTTTTCCTCCGCCCGAACGCCCCTGCTGACGTACTTCTCGCGGCTGTACTCGTTGAACGGGTCCTCGGGGTTGCCATCGACCTCACTGAGGGCATAGCCGACGAGAAGCTCATGCCTCCCCGCAGGTACGATTTGCTCGAAGACAAGTTCGTCCTTCTTGAGCCGGAAGAAGTCGGCCCGAGCGAGAACTTCGCCGGGACCGGAGCGCCCTTCGAGGATCGCTCCTCGCTCCGCAACCTTGCGGCCATCGAAGATCACCTCGTAGTAACTGATGCGGAAGCTCGAGTTGAGCAGAACTCGGATCTTCGCGGCGCCTTCAGGCAAGGCTTCGGGTCCGGGCGTTGCTACCGAGAGGCGTGCGGATGTGGCCGCGGCAGCCGCCGCAGGCATAGACCCAGCCTTCTTCCCAGCAACCGGAACGGAGTTCGAGCCCCCCATTAGTACGAGAGACTCAAGCAAGGCATCCCCAAAGCCCTTCTCCTTGAGCTGGGCTATCTCGGCGCCACTCAGGACCGGGATCGAGTCCATTGACTTCAGCTTCGCGAAAATGACCCGGTCTCCAACCCCAGCCTCGACCATCACGAGAATCTCCTTGATCGCCGGATGGTCGAGCGCGCTTTTCTCGTCGGCACGTGCAGGAGTGCAGAGGAAGGCAGCGGCTCCGAAGAGAAGTAGGAAGCCCATCACGAGCAAGCCAGAGCGTCGCATCATCTTAGTCACCTCGGCTTCATCATAGCGGACTTAGGGTTCGCACAAGAATATGTTCCCGAATTTCGCTCCCAGATTTGGGCCAGATTTGCTTCGGGCGATTGAGGAAAACCGGAGGCGTTGCAGGGCAACGTCGAGGAGTTCGCGATCGAGCCCGGACCGAAAACAGCCCGGAGATGGGATGCGAGACTGGTTAGCTATTCTTGCGCGGGTCCTTCGTGCCGTCCGTTGAGGACTGGGATTGTTCGTCCATCCGAGACGTCCACCGCCTTGCCCGGCACGAAGTGCAGGCTTCGCCGATCGGACGGACAACCTTCCACACACGCTCCGCAGTTGGTGCACCCCTGCTCGGCAATCATGCTCCTGGAATCGAGATTCCAGCTGCAGACCTGCACGCAGTTCGCACCCAGCAACTCGGGCTGGCAGGTCGGCTCCCGCCAGCTGACGCGCATCGTCCACGGCGTGCGAAAAAGTACGAGCGTCGAACCCACCGGGCAAAGCGCACGACACCAGATTCTCCGGGGAAGCAGCAGCTCGATCGCCAGCAGGACCCCGAGAAGAGTCAGGGTTCCCGCACTGGCTCTCCCGAGGAAGAAAAGCTCCAAAGGCAGCACCGTGATCAGACGGGGTGCCGAGAGAGTGGCCGCCACCGGCAGGCCGAGCCCCAGCGAGAGCAGCATGAAGGTCGCGAGCGTCGCCCAGCGCAATTTCGAGAGCTGCCTCCATCGCCGCGCTCGGCGGCGACCACGCAGCCGGAGCTTGTCAATCATCTCGGACAGCAGTCCGTAGGGGCAGATCCAACTGCAGAACACAGGTCCCAGGGTCAGGGCCAGCAGTAATGGCAGGATCATCCCTCCGAGCATGACCGAGCTCACCTGCCGCGAAGCCAGCATCGTAGAGCAAGCCGCCGACGGGTCCACCAGATCAATAGCTCCGACCTGGAGGCTCGAGAGAGTCCCAAGGACCTCAACCTGCCCTGCGCGGTTCGTCAACGGCAGGACGAGAAAGAAGAGGACGAAGAGCAGCTGGCTGGCTCGGCGCCAGCGGGTCCAGCGAAACGCCCGCTTCGTATCAGCCCCGGAGGACACGAATCGCCTCCGGTTCCGCGGGACAAGCCTTGACGCAGATCCCGCATCCCACACAGAACTTCGGGTCTACGACCGGCTCGAGAACCAGGTTCTGGAAGATCGCCGTGCCCTGGTAGGGACAAACGTCGACACAGCTGCGGCAGAGAATGCCGCGGAAGGCATAGCAGGTCTCGGTGTCGACCACCGCCTCCCCCATGTCCACATCGACCTTCTCGACGCTCGCGAGTGCGCCCGTTGGGCACACCTCGGGGCAGATCATGCAGAGGTAGCAGGGTATCTCCCGCGGCTCGATGATCGGGGTTCCCACGCTGAACCCGTACTTCCATCCTGCGGGTTTGATCGACTGATACGGGCAGGACGCCGTGCAGCGATGGCACTTGATGCAAAGACTCAGGAACTCCTCTCCGGGCCGTGCACCCGGTGGCCGCAGTTCCTCCTCGAAAAAACTACTGAAGAAAGACCGTCGACCACGACTCATCGTTGCCTGTTCATCGTTGCCTGGTGTCACCTTCGGCAAGCTCCCTGGCTCCGTTCCCGACCTCGCCCGCGTCAGCTTCGTCTTCCCGGCCGATGAAGGTCGGAAAGATTCCAAGCAACTGCTCGTCCTGCTGAAGGAGTGTCTCGACACTCTTGAGCAGACGCTTCCCGCTCGAAGCCGACCAGACACCCGCCAGGCGACGATCCCCATCGCCTCCCACCAGCTCAAGCCCTTCGACGCTGGCCAGACGAGCGCCGACCCGTGGTGCCTCGCCGGGAATGGTCTCGATCACGACACCCGCGACGATGGCCACCCCTTCTTCAGGGAAGGCCCCGGGCCATTGCTGCGGCCCGGGGTTCTTGCTGTCGTTGTTCACGCCTTTTCCAGCTTAACCGCGCAGATCTTGAACTCCGGCTGTTTGGAGCCGGGATCGTAGGCATCGATCGTAACCAGATTGCACATGCGCTCGGGGTCGTGCATGTTGAGGAACACCGTTCCCGCCGGACAGGTATCGGTCACGTTGGCGCGGAAGACGAAGCTACCGCGACGCGAGCTGACCCTCACGCCATTCCCCGCCTTGACCTGGAGAGCGGCGGCGTCATCCGGGTGCAGTTCGAGCATGGTCTCCGCGTTTGCGGTCTTCAGCTCCTTGCACTTCTGCGTCATCGTGCCCGTGTGCCACTGCTCGATCACGCGGCCAGTGGTCAGGTAGTAGGGATACTCCTTGTCCGGGACCTCTGCTGGTGGAGCCATCGGGCGCAGCCAGACAATCGCCTTCCCGTCCGACCTGCCGTAGAACTTCATCCGCCGGGGCCAGTCCGCCGGAACGAGCGGATCGACACCCTTGACATAGCGGCGCGGCGTTCCCGGATGCCCCTCCTCGGGACAGGGCCAGATCACGCCATGGTCCTTGTGCAGACGTTCCCGCGTGATGCCCCAGAAAGCGTAGGGCGTGTCCTTGCCCAGCTTGCGGATTTCATCCCACGCATCCGCCGGAGTCTTGTAGGGCAGCATGGCCCCGAAGCCCGCACGTTTGCCGATCTCAAGCAGAATCTGGAAGTCGGCACGCGCTTCACCCGGTGCCTCGACAACCTTCTCATCAAGCTGATAACGGCGCTCAGAGCAACCGAACACGCCTTCCTTCTCGGACCAGGCTGCTGCGGGGAGCACGACGTCCGCCAGTTCCGTGGTCCGCGTCGGATAGATATCCGCAACCACAACGAAGGTGTCCTTGCTCTTCATGCCGTTCCGATAGCGGGTCACGTTCGGAAGGGACTGGCCGGGGTTCGTACACATGATGTAGATGCACTTGATGGATCCTTCGTCCAGCCCACGGAACATATCGATCGCGTTCTTGCCCGGAGCTGACGGAAGATGCCCGGGCTCGAGATCCCACAGTTTCTCGATGATCGCCCGATGGGGAGCCTTGCCGGCAAGGCGACCATAGGGCAGGAGGTGGGACAATCCGCCTCCATCGCGCACGCCCCCGCAGGCATTCGGCTGACCCGTGAGCGAGAAGGGCGTGTTGCCTGGCGTGCCGATCTTACCGGTGATCAGGTGCAGGTTGTGACACAGGTTGTTCGCCCAGACGCCACGAGAGCGCTGATTGAGCCCCATGCACCACATCGACATGCTCGCCCGGCCCTTGGCGCCAAACAGACGAGCCGCCTCAACAATCTGTTCCGCCGGACAATCCGTGATCTTCGAGACCTTCTCCGGAGAGTAGTCCTCAAGGAAGGCAACGTAGGACTCCCAGGTCTGGTCGACCTTCTTGACCTTCCCGAAGTTGAGATTCTCCTTGATGAACTTCGTGTCGATCAGACCCTCCTTGATCAACACATGAGCCATGGAGTTAAAGAGCGCGAGATCGGTACCCGGCTTGAACTGCAGGTGCAGGTCAGCAAGACGGGAGGTCGGAGTGCGCCGTGGATCGACGACGATCACCTTGACCTTGTCGTTCGCCTGCTTCCGGCGTGCGATACGCTGGAAGAGGATCGGATGTGCTTCTGCCGTGTTGGAGCCCGCAAGGAGAAAGACGTCGGCGTGGTCGATATCTTCGTAGTTGCCCATCGGCTCGTCTTTGCCGAAGCTCGTCACGTAACCGCCAACGGCCGACGCCATGCACAAGCGGGGGTTGCCCTCGACGTTGTTCGTCCGGAAGCCCGCACGGAAAAGCTTGTTCGAGAGGAAAGTCTCCTCGGTGTAGGCCTGTCCGGAACCATAGAAGGCCACGGAGTCCGCTCCGTGCTCCTTGACCGAGCCCTTGAACTTCGAGACGATCAGCTTCAGGGCCTCGTCCCAGCTCGCGTCCTCGAGCACGCCCTTCTTGTTGCGGATCTGCGGCTTCGTCAGACGGCTCTCATCATAGAGAATCTGCGGAAGGAGGAAGCCCTTCAGGCAGAGAAAACCAGCGTTGTGGTTGTGCTTGTCGCCCTTGACCATGACGAGCTTGCCGTCGCGGGTTCCCTTGTAGACGCCGCAGCCGGTGCCGCAGTAGCGACAGACGCCCTTGGTCCATTTCGTGCCACCCTTCGCAGCCTCTTCCGCCAGCGTCAGCGTCGGCTTGCCCAGAGCGGCGAGCGCCGAAGCGGCAGCTGTCGTGAAGAGAAAGTTCCTCCGGGATACGCTCATGACTTTCTCCCTTCACATTCCATGGGGTGAGAGTGCGTGGGCCGCGTGACAGGTAAAGCAGGTCTTACCCTTCATGGTCGGCAACTCCATCGACGCCACTTGGTCCGCATGACAACCAGTGCAACGGGCGATGACCGGTTCCAAGGTGAAGTCGTCACCCACGGAGCCATGACAAACCGCGCACTTCACATTGAACAGGCCGTGATCACAGGCAAACCACTCCTTGAAGACCTTGGGAGTCCGCTTCTCGTGGCATGCGATGCAATCTTTCTTCTTGCCCATCTTGAAGCGGTGTTTCGCAGGCTCTTGACTCCCGGCAAGCGCAGTCCCCAGCGCCAAAGCGGCCACCAAGAGCAGCATCCCAAAGCCCAGACGGTTCAGCTTCATGAGTTTCTCCCTTCACGTTGACGGCGCGGCCACTTCCTTATGCGTCAGCGGCTGAGCCGGATAGGGTTTGTCTACCCTCCGCGTCCTGCGCCTTAGTTCCCGCCGATCTTGACGCCACCAAAGCTGAACTTGACGATCGTCCGCAGCTCGAAGGCATCCTCGTCCCAGCGGTCGCTGCCGTTGACCAGGTAGAGGGCGCCATCACCGGGGGCGAAATAGCCGGCACGGAAGATCCAGAGGAGTCCCGGATAAACCTTCCAGGTCAGTCGGGCGTCAAGCTCCCAGCCCAAGTCATCAGAAGTGCTCACGTTGTCGAGATCGCCGGGATAGAGGTTGCCCGGATCATAGGCTTCCGCCCAGGCGAAGATCGGCTCGGTCGCTTGCATGTAGCTACCGGAGACGAAGAGGCTCACGGCATCGGTGGTCTTCCAGCCGTAGTTCACCTGGAGAAGCGTGGTGTTCTCGAACTCGCGGTAACCCCGAGAGGCCGGCGAGCCGAGGCCCTGGGGCGTGATGCCCTCTTGATCGGGCATGATCGAATCTTCCCAGACCTCGGTGACGTAGAAGAAACCCTGAGTCTGGATGCGGTTGATGTTTCCATCACCGCGCAGCGGATCATCGTCACCGGAACCCATCCCGAGCACGAAACCAAGCTTGCCGGATCCGACGGGCAACTTCGCATCAAAGTAGACGTTGTAGCCACTGAGGTCGCCATCGTTCACGTCTATGACCTGCTTCCCGTCGGAACTTTCGTTGGCGATGTCATCGTCACCGCCGAGGATGTCAAGCTCTCCCTTGAGGTCCCAGTTGCCCGCCTTGCCGTTGAAGGCCAGTCCGAGGGCGTAGGCGCTGGAGATCTGCGGCGTGAAGCGGGCGCGGAAGGATTGGAGTTGATTCGGTATGAAGGCACGGCCGGAGTCATCTCCGCCATCGCCGGAATACCGAACTTGCGGTTGTAGTGGTCGACTGCCGTGTCATACATCACGTAGAAGTTCTCGACCCAGGTCACACCGTGACACTCGGTACAGACCTTCTTCATCAGGCCACGACGCTCCTCGGAGTTCTCCAGATCCTTCGAGACCGGCGGGCGATTCGTCCTCGAGATGCGGGCGCCGATATCGTGGGTGACTGCCATGGTGGGGGTGGCGGACACGTGGCAGGTGGCGCAGGTCGGCGCGGCGATGTAGTCGACGCAAACAACCCATTCGGGGTTTGCCAGGTTCATCTCATCGCGATGGGAGGCGAAGTTGATACCATGCTTAGACTCTGTGTAGATCTCGATCTGCAGGTGGTCCGGGCCCATGTGGCAGCGGCCACAGGTCGCCGGGTCGCGAACCTGTTCGAGAGCGAAGTTGTGCCGCAGATGGCAGGCCGTACAGGTTCCGTGCGAGCCATCGGGGTTGATCCGGCCGATACCCGTGTTCGGCCAGGTGCCCGCAATCGGCCTCGCCTTGTCATCCAGCTGCACGATCGAGCCGTGACACTGACGGCAGCCGAGATTCGCCGCGGGGGTACCCTCGACAATCCCGCCAAGTAGGTTGTCCATCGACCCGATGAACCGGGTCGCCTGGGCATGGTGCGAATTCGTGAACTGCTCCACTTCCTTGTCGTGGCACTGTTTGCAGTCCAGCGGCGAAGGGACATGGGTCACGTTGAAGCCCTCATGCTCCCAGAGGTCCGGATCTCCTTCCTTCGCCTCGTGGCAGGCCTGGCAACCGATGCCCTTCTGAGCGTGACGGGAATTCTCCCACTGACGGTTCCAGACGACCGCGATGTGCTTCTCATCGTGGCAATCGATACATTTCCTGGTTGTCTCATCCGCGTAGGCGTAGCCGGCGTTCGCGGGCTTGTAGCGGCTCTTCTCTATGAATCCAACTGTGATGACTGCGGCCAGGAAAGCCAGGGCGAAGACAGCGACGATTAGCTTCTTGAACTGGAGGCTCATGACCCCTCCCTCATCTTGAACAGCGTGGGCTGTGCGGAAAGTTTCGTGCGGAACGGATCGCTTGCGAGCGGCGTCTTCCTCATGTGGCCAACGCCTCCCAGACGAAGAAGACGAGCGCAATGATGATCCCGAGGCTGCCGATGACCGTGCCGACTTCGCTCTTCGGGTTGCGGCGCCGGAACAGGGCGTCGATGAAAGGCCAGAAGACCAGTGCGGCCCCCGCGCCCATCATCAGCGCCATTCCCACGCCGAGCGGGACGAGTTTCAGCAGGCGAACGCCGTATAGAAATACCACTCGGGCTTGATATGCAGCGGCGTCTCATCCGGGTTTGCGAGTTCCCCGAGGTGAGCCGGGAAGAGAATCGCCAGCACGGTCAGCGCGGAGAGCAACACGAAGCCGACCATCAGCTCCGTGGTGATATGGTCCGGGAAGAAGGCGAAGTAGCGGTTCGGGTCGAAGCGCTTCTTGCCTTCACGATCCTCCTCGACCGTCAGCGGCGTCTCCTGCACCTCCTGGGGGGCATCGAGTTCCATGATGCCGTGAATCCGCAGGAGGAAGATGTGGACTCCGACGAGGATCAGGATCAGCGAGGGCATGGCTCCAATGTGGAAAACGAAGAAGCGGGTCAGAGTCGTCGGCCCCACCTCGGCTCCTCCGCGCATCAGTCTGAGGATCCAGTCGCCGATGAGCGGTGTCTGCGCGGCGACATTGGTCCCGACGGTCGCGGCCCAGAAGGAAAGCTGGTCGTTGATCAGTGCGTAGCCAGTGAAGCCAAAGCCCAGCGTCGTCAGGAGCAGGCCGGTACCGACCATCCAGTTCAATTCTCGCGCCGTGGAGCGAAGAATGTTGCACCTCGCCGATTCGGAGAACTCATGCTGCGACGCGCCATGTATCGAACAAATACGGCACTCAATGGATCGATTTCATCGCCAGAAGGAGCGTGCAACATTCTTCGCTCCACGGGGCAATTCTCGGGGCTTGCAGAACACTTCCATAGAGAACACGCGCATCAGATGGAGAACCACCGCGATGACCATCAGCTTCGCCGCCCAGTGGTGGACAGAGCGGATGAACCAGCCGAAGGACACCTCTGTGTTGATGTACTGCACCGTGGCCCATGCGCCTTCCGGCGACGGGCGATAGTAGAAGGTGAGGAGGATCCCCGTGACCGCCTAGATGATCAGCAGCATCAGCGGCGTACCGCCCAGCGCGTACCACCAGTTCTTCATGTTGTTGGGGATCGGCTCCTTGGAGAGTTCCTCGAAGACCTCGATGTCTACGGGAACCCGGGTGCGGACGAAGCGAAGCCAGCCGGGAGGAGCTCGTGAGCCAGTGGCCATACTCAAGCTCCCTTCTCTGGAACCGTGACCCACATCTGCCCGGATTCGAGCCGCACGGGGTAACTCGGGAGCGGCTCAGGTAGCGGGCCATCGATGACCTCGCCCTCGGTGTTGAAACGCCCCATGTGACATGGACACAGGAAATTGCCTTCGACCTGATCCTACTCGACGCGACACCCGAGGTGGGTGCAAACGGAGGAGTACACTCGGACCTTGTCCTCAGCGAGCCGGATCATGATCAGGTCGTTGCCAAGAACGTCCTTCACGAAGCGGCTGGCCTAAACGGGAAGATCGCTCAGCTTCCCGAGCAGTACCTCCCGCATGGGCTCGCTCCCTGGTGGAACGACGTACCGGGCGACCTGGCTCGCCAGCACCCCAAGACCGGGGATCACCGTCACCGCGAGGGCGAGGTTGGCGAGAAAGTCTCGACGGTCCTTCGCTATTGTTTCTGACATAGACGCACCTCTCTTCTTTTGCGCAGCGCAAGTGCAAGGCTGATGCCGTACCCACTAGTTACGTATTAACTGGTTATTCCTGAGCGGCTTAGATCTCAGCTCTATTCCCTTGGCTTGGCCGATCGGCAAGAGGATGCCGATCCTCGACAGGATATAGAGAGTAAGAGATTGTAAATACGAGGCTTAGCCAGACAATCGATTCTGCAGGAAATTGCCGATGCTCCCAAAAACGCAGGGGGTTGGGCTATTCCCGAGCGCTGGACCCTACGATGGCTCGCCGCAGCTCTTCCCGAGACCGTACTTCTGCAAGAGATTGTCGAGCTGTCTCTGCGAGATCCCCGTCCGGCGCGCCACCTAACCCACGCGTCCTTCGCACGCCGCGAGAGCATGACGCAGATAGCTCCGTTCGAACGCGTCGATAACTCGGTGCTTCTCGTCCTGGAAGGGCAGGATCAGCGAATCCTGGGCTTGCTCCTCGCACAGGCGCAAGACGCCGTCGCGGCAGAAGACGACGAAGCGTTCGAGCGCGTTCTCGAGTTCCCTGACGTTGCCCGGCCACTCCTGGACAGCCAACCAATTCAGGACGGAGGGCTCGATCGTGTTGACGATCTTCCCGTGGCGAGAGCACAAGCGGGGCAAGAGATACCGTACCAGCTCCATGACATCTTCCGGGCGATCCCGAAGCGGGGGCAGCTCAATCGGCACGACCTTCAGGCGGTAGTACAGGTCTTCCCGGAAACGCCCTGCCTCCACCTCCGACTTGAGGTCTCGGTGGGTCGCAGCCACGAACCTCACGTCCACCTCCAGCGGCTGGTCGCTCCCGAGGGGCGTCACGCGGCCGTCCTCAAGAAAGCGAAGGAGCTTTGGCTGAACCTGCATCGGCAGTTCGCCGATCTCATCGAGCAGCAGGGTCCCCCCTGACGCACTCAGCACTTTGCCTCCCCGATCCCGCTCTGCCCCGGTGAACGCACCACGAAGGTGCCCGAAGAGTTCGGCCTCGATCAAGGTCTCAGGAATCGCCGCGCAATTGACCGCAACGAAGCGCCCTCGGTTGCGCGCGGACGCGAGATGGATGGCCTTGGCAACCAGCTCCTTGCCTGTTCCCGTCTCTCCCAGGAGCAGTACAGTGACGAGGGTCGGCGCGACATCGGCCACGAGTTCCCGCACCTTCACCATGGCGGCTGACCCGCCTACGAGTTCTGCCCTGGTGCTGGCGAGGCATTGCTCGCGACCCGCGCGCTCGAAGGCTCCGGTATTCACCGCTTGACACAAGATCGAAGCGAGTTCATTGGCATCGCAGGGCCGACCGAGGAATGAGTACGCTCCGAGACGCATCGCCTCCGCGGCCGTGCTCTCATCACCCCGGCTGACAAGGGCCACCACCGCCAGCTGGGGATAGCGCCGCTTGAGATAGCGCAGGGTCTCCAGGCCACTGAGCCCTGTGATCAACTCCATGGCCACTGCGACCGCATCGGGCGTCAGTTCACCGACATCGGCCAGGGCAGACGCACCATCCCGGCGGCATTCGACCTGGAAGCCCGCACGCACGAGGACCTCCCGGTTCCTCCGCACAGCGCCAGAATCTGAATCGACGAGCAGAACTCGCGGCGTGCGTTCGGTCATCACCCTACCCTTCTACTCCGTCGCTTTCCTAAAGCTCGCGTAGTATACGGATCGGGCTCGAGAAGAGCGATGGGATGGATACGACGTGGAGATTCCGGCGGTGAACCAGGCCATTCGCGAAGTCCTTCTCGATTGGTACTCCCGGAGGCAGCGCGAGCTTCCTTTCCGGGCACGCCGTGATGCCTATGGGATCTGGATCTCGGAAGTCATGGCGCAGCAGACCACCATCGCTTCCGTGATCCCCTACTGGCAGCGCTTCCTCGCACGCTTCCCGGATCTCGAAAGCCTCGCCGCGGCGACCATGGATCAGGTCCTCGCCTCCTGGTCAGGCCTGGGCTACTACCGGAGGGCCCGGCACCTGCACGAGGCCGCCAAGATCATGGTCGAGCGCCATGCAGGCGAGTTTCCACGAACCCTCAGGGAAATTCGAGCGCTCCCCGGAGTGGGTGCCTACACGGCAGCGGCTGTCGCATCGATCGCCTTCGGCCTGCCGGAGGCGGCGATAGACGGCAACGCGATCAGGGTGATCACCCGCCTCTTCGCGATTCCTGGAGACCCCAGGAAGGCCGCGACCAGACGCCGGCTCGAGACCGTCGCAACGGAACTGATCGACCCGGAGCGACCAGGAGACTTCAACCAGGCGGTCATGGAACTCGGGGCGTTGGTATGTAAACCGCGCAACGCGCAATGCGAAACCTGTCCCACCGCCGACTTCTGCGAGGCGCGGTGTGCGGGGCAGGTCGATCGATTCCCCGAGTCCGCCTCAAGCAAGGCGAGCGTGAGTGTTGTCATCGGCTGCCTTCGCCTTCTCGATGACCAGGGGTTTCCGCTCCTCCGACAGGTACCCGAAGGTGGTGTCAATGCTGGACTTTGGGAGCTTCCGCATGTGACCCTTCACCACGCTGAGCATGACCACCCCTCCCCTGCCCCCAGGCAGTTCAGCCCTCGACTCGCGCGGCAGCTGGAGGAGGGTTTTCTCAGGGCCGATGGCCTGCACGTGCGCGTCGGTGGCCGACTCGCCACCCTGCGGCACGGGATCACGAATCACCGGATCATCGCTCATCTGTGTGATGCGGAACTCGAGGCTGACGACGCCCCAGATTCGAGACTGAGGTCCTGGCCAACGAGCGAACTCGATCGGCTCGCTCTCACCGGCCTGACGCGTAAGGCCCGGCGCTACCTCTCCTCGGGGGGGAGTTCCTGACCCGCCGTACGAACTCTCGCGTGGAAGCGTGATCCTTCCCTTACGTTGAGTTCCGAGCCTCCGAGGAACAATTCCCCGCGGAAACTGGCGCCCGGCTGAAGCTCAAAGCTGGTCTTGACTTCCGCTCTCCCCTCGAGATCTCCGTAGATCTCGAGCGTGTCGACACTGACATGACCGCTGACCTTTCCGCTCTCTCCAACAACAAGATTCTCGCCTGTCAGCTTCCCGTCCAGCACGCGGCCGTCGACGCGCAGACATCCCTCAAAACGCAGTGACCCGCTCTCGATCCGCACCTCTTCGCCGAGCCAGGCGGTGATCTCGTCACCTTTTGTTAGTGGAGTCTTCCTCATCGTCTCGCGTCCATCGTGTCCCCATTTTCATGCGTTCATCCTGGAACTCGTGCCGTGAATGACGCTCACACCGGGCGCTGCGAACGCTCAAGAACAGAGCCAAGCTCCGGCGCTAGCTCCCCTCAAGGCGGGTGAGGAGACGATAGAGTCGATCCAGATCCTCTTCGCCAGCGAAGCGAATCTCGATTCTGCCTCCACCGCTCTTCTTCTGCTGGATCGTAATCCTCGCACCGAGGGCCCGGGAGAGACTCTCTTCCGCCGCCACGACGTTCGGGTCGGGCCTCGCGGTGGTGGCCGGCGACCCAAGCTCGTCGTCCTTTCCGAGGAGCTTGCGCACCTGCTTCTCGATCCGCCGAACAGACCAGTCACCCAAGACGGCGCGAGCCGCCAGCTTCTCCTGATCCGCGGGATCTTCGAGGCCCGCAAGAGCCCGGCCATGTCCCATATCGAGCTTGCCATTCTCGAGCAGGCGCTGGACGCTCTCGGGAAGGTCGAGGAGGCGAAGGAAGTTCGCGACACTGCTGCGGGGCTTCCCCACCCGCGACGCCACCTCGGCCTGGGTCAAGCGGAAGCGTCGGATCAGCGCCCGGAACGCCAAGGCGGTCTCGACCGGCCCGAGATCGTCTCGTTGCAGGTTTTCTACCAGGGCAAACTCGAGGAGGCGCTCATCTGCGATATCGCGAATGAATGCAGGGACGCTTTCCAGTCCGGCGAGGCGCGCTGCTCGCAGGCGACGTTCCCCGGCGATCAGGGTATACGTCCCGTCCTTCTCTCTACGCACCAGCAGGGGCTGGAGGATCCCGCTCGCCCGGATCGATGCCGAGAGGGAATCGATCTCGTCGGGATTGAAGTTCTGACGAGGCTGCTGTGGATTCGGCTGAATCTCATCCAGCGGCACCTCTGCCGGAGTACCAGCCGCCGACTCTGGTTCGTGGCTGCCCTTCACCAAGGGGTCATCTCCGGAAAAATCGGGGATCAGGCTCCCTAGTCCCTTCCCGAGAGCTCTACGTTTCGCTTCGCCCTTCACGGCTCAATATCTCCTTGGCAAGTTCGAGGTAGGCGATGGCACCCTTCGATCGCGCGTCATAGAGGAACACCGGCTTGCCGAACGAGGGGGCCTCTCCCAAGCGGATGTTGCGGGGGATGATCGTGTTGTAGACGGCTCCCTGGAAGAACTGGCAGACCTCGTCGGCCACCTGTCTCGACAGGTTGGTGCGCTCGTCGTACATCGTAAGCAGTACGCCCTCTACCTTGAGATCCCCGTTGAGTGATTTCTTGACCTTGCGTAGCGTCTGGATCAGCTGGGTGACCCCCTCGAGGGCGAGGTATTCGCACTGGATCGGCACGAGAACGGAAGCCGCTGTTGTGAGCGCGTTGACGGTCAGGAAGCCCAGGCTCGGGGGGCAATCCATGAAGACAAAATCAAAGGACGCGGCGACCTCGCTCAAGGCATCGGCGAGACGGTATTCCCGGCGGGGCATCCCGGCGAGTTCCACCTCCGCACCCGTCAGTTCGTTCTCCGATGGGCAGAGGAGCAGGTTCTCGAGATCGGTTTCGAGGAAGGTCTCCTGCAGCAGGGTTCCCTCGATCAATGTGTCGTAAATCGACAGACGGTCTGGGTCGCGTTCATAACCGAGGGCGCGTGTGCTGTTGGCCTGGGGATCCAGGTCGATCAGGAGGGTTCGCCGACCCGCAAGGGCCAGGGCAGCACCCAGGTTGACGGCGGTCGTGGTCTTGCCCACTCCACCTTTCTGGTTGGCGACGGCGATAACCTTCGGCATGGGGTGTCCACCGCGAAAAGCAACGGGAAGAGATGATTCAGAAGGCCTTACCCTACAGCAAAGCGAGGCGGGGCGGTACGCAAAAGACACGATACGCAAGTCACG
>JANTFM010000041.1 GCA_024763475.1 Acidobacteriota bacterium
TGAAGAGCCTTGTATTGAGGACAGTCAGGCAGCATAGGAACTACCGAGATGAGACGGAAGAGCCCGGTATGTAGTTTCATGCAGAGGACTCCAGTAAATACGATTTCCCGATCATCCCGTCGAGCTCGTTCAACAACAGGATAGATCGCGCCTACGCGCGATCTATCGTTGGCCGTTATGTGTCTCTAAAAAGAAATCGTTCGATCACTACTTAATACCCAGTCCGCTAATTCAGGCATTGTGGATGAAGCCGCCCCCTCAAAATAGGGTTGGTTCTTATAAATTCCACAGCGGGCCATACAGGTACCACAGACTTTAACTTCCACATTCCGGTTGATCAAGTCTTTGAGCATTCTTGAAAGATCCTGATCATAGCCAACAGGAGGCTTGCAAACATCACGAGCCAAATCTACAGAGTCGTTCATCAAGAATATCCGCACGTCCTCGCCAACATCGAGCAACTTGTCTGCCAAACGAAGACCATTCCAGGTTACGTCCGTGCCATCATATGGTTGCCGATTGAATATGATCAGGATCTTCATTCACCATCCTCCCGCAAGAAAAGAACGAGTTGTTTGGCCACTTCGCTATGTACCACATAGCAGACCTTCGTCCCGACTTTCTTTGGGTAAACAATACCCGCATTCCTCAGGACGGCTAAATGCTGCGAAGAAGTAGACTGAGGAATTCCTAAGGCGTTGGTTACATCAGTCACACAACACTCATCATCTAACAACATCTCAACCATCTCCAGCCTCAACGGATGAGCAAGGGCTTTGAGTAATCGAGTATTTTGCTTGTAGTTCACATCGCACCTCAGCTATTGCGCCAACATATCGCTATATTGCGATTATACGATATACAAGCAAAGAATCCACCGTTTATTTCTTCTAGAACACAGACGAGCCTGGCCCGGCCGACGATGGCAGCGCATTGATGATGGTGCTCCCATCGTTTCAAGCGAAGCGGGCTCTGATCGTTGGAACGTCGACCCAACCGGCAACAGTGGAATCCAAGTCGCCAGTCCACAATGGTGGCGCGCAAGCGGGTTGAGCTTTCGGGTATCCATTGGGCGAAACCACGAGCCTTGGCCCGGCCTACCAGGGGGTCAACGAATCACCCTTGCGGGGTCATCTCTCCTCCACCAACGGTCCCGGCGAGGCTCTTTTCCGCGGCGGAAGGACTCGTCATATCCCCGGCGCGAGCGTTCCGAGACCAGGAGGCCGGTTGTCGGATCGACCCGCCGCACTCTCACGCCGCGTGGTTTCTCGATGCGGTGTGGCTCGCGAGCCGGTACGGCCGCCTCCATGAAGTTCCGGAAAAGAGGCGCCGCGGCGGCACTCCCTGTCAGCCCGAGGGAGCCGTCGTCATCGAGGCCGACCCAGACGGCGGTCACCACGCTCCCCGCGTAGCCGACGAACCACGCATCTCTCAGAGCTGAAGAGCTGCCTGTCTTGCCGGCCACCTCGAAGGCCTCGAGGCCGGCGGCTTTCCCGGTGCCGGACGCCACGGCATCAAGGAGGAGCTGGTGCACGAGATAGGCCGTCGAGGAGTGGACGGCGTAAAACGAATCGTCTCGCCAGCGTTTGAGTCTTCTGCCGGAAGGCTTCTCGATACGGGTCAGGGCCCGCGGCCGACCCACCCGGCCGAGGGTCGGGAAGATTCGGTAGGCGCGGGCCATCTCGAGCGGCGTCACCTCGAGGCTGCCAAGGGCAAACGACGGGGGAGGGTCGTCTTCGACCTCGAGACCGGTACGAGCAACGCGCCGAGCCGTCGCCCGGAAACCACAGTGCCTTGCAATGCGCACGAAGGGGATGTTGTAGGAATGCCGGAGCGCCTCCCGGATGCTGACAACCCCGTGAGTACGCCTGTCGTAGTTCGCGGGGGTCCAGGATCCACCGGGAGTCGACATCGAAAAAGACTCATCCAGAACGCGCGTCGCCGGGTTGAGCGCCTGCGAGGCCCCGCAAGACTCGAAGGCCTCGAGCAACAGGAGCGGTTTGATCGCGGAGCCCGGCTGGCGATGAGCGTGTTGTGCGCGGTCGAAAGCATCACCCCGCGCGGCGGAATCTCCGCCGACGTAGGCCAGGACCTGGCCACTCTTCACGTCGAGCGCGACCAACGCGAGGGAGAGCGGGCGGCTGCGAAGACGCGGGTAGCTCTTGCGAAGGCGTGCGAGCCAATTGCGGGACGCGCTCTGGGCCAGCTCTTGCAACAGCGGGTCGAGAGTCGTCTCGAGGACGACCCCTTTGCCTGATTCGAGGCGTTTCCCCTCTCGATCCCTTGCGATCGCGGCGACCCAGGAGAGGAAGTGCGGGGCCGGCCGCCGATCCATCTTGCCCCGATGGGTGCGAAGCGGCTGCTGGCGCGCCCTCGAGACCTCAGCAGGCGTGGCCCACCCCAGCGTCTCCATTCGTGAGAGCACCCAGTCCCTCCGCGTCTTCGAGCGCTGCGGATTGCGGAGGGGATTGTGGAGGTTCGGACCCTGGATCATGCCCGCCAGCGTCGCGGCCTCGACGAGGCTCAGCTCGGACGCGCTCTTCGAGAAGTAGGCGCGGGCCGCAGTGCCCACACCGTACAAGGCCAGGCCATCGATCTGACCCCAGTAGATCGAGTTGAGGTAGTTCTCGAGGATGTCCCGCTTGTCGTACTCCGCCTCGAGAGCCAGCGCGCGCACGGCCTCGGAGACCTTGCGCGGGAGGCTTCGCTTCGGCGTCAGGGAGCGGTTCTTGACCAGCTGCTGGGTGATCGTGCTGCCACCCTGGACGACCTTACCCGCCTTCAGGTTGGCCAGCATCGCACGGGCGATCCCGCGGGAATCGACGCCGTGGTGCTCGAAGAAGCGAGAGTCCTCGGCGGCGAGCACCGCACGCCACAGGTCTTCAGGCACGGCGTCGAGGCTGATGAGTTCGCGGCGGACCCGCTTGGCAGAGAGGGACTCCGCGAGGAGTTCCGGCTCGAGACAGTCCTCAGGCCCGAGGGACTCGTAGGAGGTCTCGGCGTCGGCGCTCAGCCGCCCGAGCACCAGGGTGTTCCCAGGATCCTGCAGCAGGGAGATCAGGCGTGGGCCGTGATCATGACCTCCCAGGCGAAAGGGCCTGCGGTAGATCCAGAAGACCTGTTGGCCCCAGAAGAACTCTCCGGCCTCACGGGGCTTCTCGTGGACCCGCCGGTAACCCAGCCGATCGAGGCGCTGCACCAGGCGCATCTCCTGCACCGTTCGACCCGCGTGCAGCGGATAGGCCGCGGACCATACGCGCACCTCGCTGCGTCCGAGGGTCTCGTCCAGCCCCGAAGCGAGCGCCGGGCCGACAAGAAGCCAGCCCAGCGCCGCAACGATCATCCATCTCTTCATGGTCGGGGATTATGCCTCTCGCCCGGAGGGTTCACGAGTTCTTCGCCGGTCACAGCTCGTCGGCAGGTAGGCCAGGCCTCGCTGGGGAGAGTGCGCCGCGTCATGCGTGGTTCCTCGCCTCGAAGGTCCGCGCGGGGGCAAGGCAGAGGTCCCACAGGACAGGTTCGCAACCTTCTTCGCCAGCCCGCTCTCTCGGGAGGCGTCGGGCCCCGTCGCAGACTCCCTGCCGGGAGCATGGGGAGGACACCCGGCGCAGCCGGGAACAGCCTCGGCCGGCGAAGAGTGTGACGAATCTCCCTGTCACCGTACTCGCGCATGGTGGCGTCGCGGAGAACGCCAGGGATTGGGGCGCGCGTAGGCGTAGTCCAGGCTCCCGTAGACCGCACGCTCGACCCGCCGCATCGAGCGGCTCATCTCCCCGAAGCGATTCCAGACTGCGGGATGGAAGCCGCGGCTGGCCTCGAGGCTGCGGGCGGCGGCGACGAACTTACGTTCGAGCCTCGCGAAATCCTGCTCGATGCGAGCCGGTGCGTACCCGTAGAGCTCGACCTGGCGCCGGAATCGACGAGTCTCCCACTTGAGTTCGCGCAGCCGCTTCAGGGTCCGCCGCTGCCGATGACTGGCGTAGAACACGCCGCGCCGGGCGGCCCGGTAGGTCATCCTGGATCCCTCTTCCAGATCCTGGGCCAGGATCTCGATCGGGGTCACCCTGTTGTAGGGCCTCTCGTATCGCTCGTAACGTTGGCGCTGCTTCCTGTGCCCGCCACCGGCCAGGACCGCACCGGGTAAGAGCATCAGGGTCAGAGTCAGGAGAATCAGTGTGCGCTTGGTCATCGTGCACCTCCTCAAGGCGATCTAGCGTCCGCCAGAGTGAGTAAGCGAGGAGCGTGCCAATCTACTTAGTGTCTTATTCGACTGTAACTTAGCCAGGACGTGCTTTGGTTCACGACGCCGCATCGTACCCAATGGAGGACGCTTTTCGCCTCATGCGAGGACGGGGATCACAAGACCCAAGACAGCCTAGGACTCGCAGGGTTGTCCCTGACGGAAGAGCCGATTCATGGCGCGGAATCCTGGGTGCTCCGTATCCCGGGCCCACTCGAAACCCACGGACTCGTGGTTCGTGACGAATGCGCCGGCCTGCTGCATGCGATCGAGGGCGTGCCTGCGGTACTCGGCGCCGCGGGAGCTGATGGCCTCCCAGGCAAGGTGCAGCTGGCTGCCCTGTCGAATGAGCTCGATGACGGTCTGCATCACGCAGATATGCGCCTCGATGCCAGCCACAACGATCTGCCGCCTGGCTGGCGCCACGCCGGGAAGCAGCTTCTCGAGCCAGCTCTCGAAGCCCGGGTCGCCGCAACAACCGAAGCTGACCTTGTCGAGGTAGCCCTTGGGGGTCGTGAGCGAGTCGTAGAGCTCCCGCAGCTCCGGATGGGTCGGACCCAATCCCTGGGGGTATTGCTCGGTGAGCAGGACGGGAACGCGGAAGATCTCCGCGAGCTGAAGGAGACGTTTCGTCGCGGCGATGACGAGCTTCGGCCGCTCGATCATCTCCATCAGCTTGCCCTGAAAATCGATGAGGACGAGAACGCTGCGATCGACAGCGAGGAGTTCGGGAGTGGTCATGAGTACGCTCTACTCGCCCTTCTCGGTTGGATCGCCCTTCTCGGCCTTCTCGCTCTGTTCGGCCTTCTCGCTCTGCCCGGTCTGCTCGCTCTGTTCGGCCTTCTCGGGAGCGATGTGCAGGCGACGATGGAAGCCACTGCCGGCGGAGTAGGTGCGGATGCCCTGAACCTCGTCGAGCATCATGTGCACGAGACGGCGCTCGTAAGGGCCCATCGGGGGCATCTTGCGCACTTCGCCGGTCTCCTGCACCTCCGTGGCATAGCGCTGGGCCTTCTCGAGGAGGCGTGCCTCCTGCTGCGCGCGGTGATCTCCCGCATCGAAGGAGACGCGGCTCTTGAGCCGGCCATCCCGCTGGAGGATGCGATTGGCCAGGTACTGGATCGCCTCGAGTCCCTCTGCGTCCGATTCGAGCAGCAAGGCCTCGTCATCGCCCCGCAGCTTGACCCGCAGGCCAATCTCGTTTTCCACGATCTCGTCGAGTTCGAGCTTGATGTCCATCCCGGCGAGCAGGCTCCCCGTGAGGTGAGTCAGGAGCGCCTCCGCCTCCGTCACCTCTGCCGGCGGCAGAAGAGCGGGCATCTGGAATTCCTCTTCCGGCTCCCTCGCCTCGCGCCGCGGTCCACGGTCCCGGTCACGGCCACGATCGCCGCCACGGCCACGATCGCGCTCACGGCCTCGACCACCGCGGTCCCGATCACGACCCCCACGATCGCGACCTCCACGATCACGATCGCGGCGGAAGCCACGATCATCGTCCCGATCCATACGGGGCGGATGCGCGTTCTCTTCTTTCCAGGCTTCGATGACGACATGGTTGCCCTCGGCCTGCTCCAGCCTGCCGACCTCGGGCTGACTGATGACCTCGTAACCAAGGTCACGACGGGTCACACCGTAATGCTCACGGGCCGCCATGACGGCCTCCATGACATCCCGGCCTTCGAACTTGAGGCGTTCTTCACTCACGTGACTTTCCTTTCAAGAACCAGCGCCAGGCGCCGGGTTCGTTACTTCTTCTTCGTGGGCGCGGCCGGGGTGACACCGGCTTTCGCGGCACTGCGATTGATCAGGATCTGCTGGCCGATGCCGAGCACGTTGTTGGTCAACCAGTAGAGAACGAGTCCGGCCGGCAGACTGATAAAGAAGTAGGTGAACATCACCGGCATCATCAGCATCATCCGTTGCTGGCTCTTCTGCTGGGGATCCTCGGTCTTCGTCATGGAGATCAGCTGCTGGGCGAGCATCGTCACACCCATGACGAGCGGCGTGATGTAGTAGGGATCCGCAACCGAGAGATCGTGGATCCAACCGAAGAAGGGAGCGCCGCGCAGGGAGGTCGCGATGGAGAGGACCTTGTACATCGCCCAGAGGATCGGCAGCTGCAGGAGCATCGGCATACAACCGCTGAGCCCCCCCATCGGGTTGACGCCCTCCCTCGAGTAGAGGGCCATCATCTCCTCGTTCATCAGCTTGCGCGAGTCCATGTCCTTCTTATCGCGATACTTCTCCTTGATGTGCCGGATCTTGGGCTGCAGCGTGCTCATCTTCTGCTGAGTCTTGCGCATCGTGATCATGGACTTCTGGGTGATCGGGAAGAAGATCAACTTGATCACGATGGTGATCAGTATGATCGCGAAGCCCCAGTTGCCCGTGAAGGACTGGACCCATAGCAGCGCGAGGAAGAGCGGGCGGGCCACGACACCGAAGAAACCCCAGTCCACGAGCTGACCCAGGTCGCTGCCGAGCTTCCCATCGACCTGCTTGAGCAACGTGTCGATCTTCGGTCCGCCGAAGATCTTCATGTTCCGCGTCGCAGTCTCGATCGCGAAGCTCTGAGTCAACGCGTCTTCGCCGAGGGCCGAGGTGTCGAAGGCGCGGATCAGCGAGTCCTCCTGCGAATCGACGATGATCGCGAGAGAGAAGTACTGCGTGTCCAACGCGAGCCAACGGGGTCCGAAACCATGGGGCCAGACCACACCCGCCGCATAGTCCTTGTCCTTCGGATCGTAGTGCAGCAGCTCGGAGGGCAGCGCGGCGACCACCCGCCCCCAGTAGGCGTATCGATTGCCGGAACTGTCCTCGCCGACCCGAGAGATTCCCGGACCCCAGGAGATCATCGCGTCTTCAAGAGAAACGCCGTTCTGGCTCACATCCCAGCTCAAGCGGAAGATGTACTCTTCCTCCGGGCAGAAATAGGCCGTCTTGTGGACCTCGAGGCCGAAGCCGTCCGCCCAGTCGAAAGCGATGCGACGCGTCTCCTCGGGAAGATCGAGTGCGGCGCGTTCCTCTGCGCTCGGCGGGTCTTCGCTGACGACGTACCAGGCGTTGTTGATGGCCTCGTCACGCGCCGCATCGCCCGTCGTGATGTACAGCGGCTCGTGATGCAGCGCCCGGGCGACGGGAGAGACGAGATCCAGCGGCCTGGGACGCTCGACCCCAGGGGCCTGGTCGTGATCGAGGAGCCGATAGGCCACGAGCCTCGCGCCCCGGGGAGAGAAAACCACCTCCCGGTGCTCCGAAGAAATCGTGAGATTCTCCTGGCCTTCCTGGCCGACGACAGCCTCGGCGGAATAGGGCTCGGCGTTCGGCACGACGAGCGGAGCCGCGGAGACCGGCTGCTCGGGGGGCGGCTGGGGGCTCTGCTGCTGAGCGGGAAGCGTCTCCGATCCGGGCGCCGGCTCGACCTGGGCCGCCTCGGGAGAACCGGGCTGCGTCTCGGCCGGCTTCGGAGCGAAGAAGAACTGCCAGCCGACCATGATGACCAACGAGGCCACCACGGCGATGAAGGTCCTGACGAGGTTATCGCGATCCATGATTTCTCAGCATCTCGGGGTGATTAACGGGCCGCCGGGCGAGTGTTCTCGCAGGCGCAAGGCGATGTCCTTGAGGGTGGCAGGTCGAGCCCGCCCTTGGACAGGGGATGGCATCTGAGGATCCGCCAGGCCGCGAGGAAGAAGCCTCGAAAGGCACCCCATTCCTCGATGGCCATGACGGCATATTCCGAGCAGGAAGGCATGAAGCGGCAGTGGGAACCCAGCATCGGCGAGATGAAACGCTGGTAAAAGCGAATCAATGCGAGCATCGGCCGGGAGAAGAGGCTCATGAACCATCCCGGGAACGCCGCTGGGCGATGCGCCGCTTCGCCCGACGCAACTGGGCGATCAAGTCCTTTTCTATCAATGCGTAAGGTGCGTTCACGGCTTTCGCCCTGATATTGACGACCAAGTCCCAGGAGGGCACTTCCCTGCGATTGCGGCGAAAAATTTCTCGAACACGGCGACGGGCCCTGTTGCGGACTACCGCGCATCCCACCTTGCGTGTCGCGGTGATCCCGAGGCGCGCAAAGCCGTGAGTAGACTCGAGTACAAAAAGGACCAGGAGTGAACCCGGGACACGGACTCCGCGCTGGTAGGCCGCCTGGTATTCCCGTCGCTTGAGCAGACGGGCCCCAGGCGGAAAGCTCTCAGACCGGTCCAGCGTCAGACTGCCAGACGCTTCCGGCCCTTTGCCCGCCGGCGCCGGAGCACGCGGCGGCCACCGGCCGTCCGCATCCGAATACGGAACCCGTGAGTCTTTGCCCTCTTTCGATTGTTCGGCTGGAAGGTTCTCTTCATCGCGCAACGCCTCGCACCTCGACCCATGCGACTGCCCGCCGCCGGCCGGTGTTTCCTCGGTCCCGCCCTCGTCGCCTCCCCCGCGCATGGCTCACGCAAGGGACGCTCCGTCCGCAGGACTCCCAGAACCGGGATAGCCTAGGAGCGCTTCCCGCGGCTGTCAAATAATTGCGGGGCTCAGGATCGACTCGCTCGAGACAGCCTCACGACGCCCAGTTCTGCAGGTCTTCCACAAGCTCACGCACGAAGGTCGAGGCGGGATTCTCTCTGAGCTCGCCGAGCGTGCCGATCTGAACGATACGTTGCGCCTCCAGGACGGCGATCCGATCGCCGAGGGACGCCGCCTCGCGAAGGTCGTGGGTCACGTAGATCGCCGTCGTGCCGCGCTCCTGGAAGAGGCTGCGAAACAGCGGCAGGAGTTCCCGCTTGAGGGTGACGTCGAGGTTGGCCAGGGGCTCATCGAGCAGAAGTGCCCGCGGCTCGAGCACGAGCGCCCGGGCGATGGCGACCCGCTGCCGCTCGCCTCCGGAGAGCTTTCCGGGATAGCGCGTGCCCTTATCCGCGAGACCCAGGCGCTTCAGGATCGCGGCGATGCGAGACGCCTGCTCGGGGCGGGGAACACCCCTGGCGGCGAGACCGAAGCCCAGGTTGCCCCGCACCGTGAGGTGCGGCCAAAGCGCGAGATCCTGGAAAACGACGGCCAGGCCGCGATCTTCGGGCGGAACCAGGAGCCGGCCCGACTCGCTCACCAAGTCGTCGCCGAGGCACACGGTCCCGCGCTCTGGCACGGCGAGCCCGAGGATCAGGCGAAGCACGGTCGTTTTTCCACACCCTGACGGTCCAAGTAGCGAGAGGATCTGGCCGCTGTCGACGGACAGGTCGAAACTCGACAGCACCGGACGGCGATCGTAGTTGAAGTGAACGCCCCCGAGACGGATGGCCGGTGTCATGATCTCTCTCCGCGCATCAGGAGCAGCACGCCGGCCACCAGGACGAGCGCCGTGACCGCGACATGAAGCGTCGCGAGGCCGGCGACCACGGCTTCGGGCCCGTTCGCCTCGAGGGTGAAGATACGGACGGTCAACGGCTCCCCGCCCGGCGGATAGTAGAGCACCGCGGTCTCGAGGTCCCGCAGGCAGAAAACGACGGCCAGGAGCCATGCCGCCCCGAGGACCCTGCGATGCAGGGGCAGCACGATGGAGACGAAGCGCCGGGCGAAACCCGCACCAAAGACCGCAGCCGTCTGCTCGAGTGAGACCGGGCTCTGCGCCACGGCCACCGCGACCGCGCGGATGCCGATGATGCCGTAGCGAGCAACATAGCCGAAGACGATGATGGCGATCCCGCCGTAGATCCGCTGGGTGGCCGGGCGGTTCCAGAGCGCGATGAAGCCGATGCCCAGTAAGACCGCCGGGGCCAGAAACGCCATGACGCCCACGAGATCGAAGAATCTGGCGCACGAGAGCCTGCGGGCGTAGCCATAACCCAGCGCAGCACCGAGACCCACGATTCCGGTGGCGGCCAGCCCCGCGCCCAACAGGCTGTTGACCAGGCTTCCTCCGACCCAACGGCCGGCCTCCACGAAGCCTCCGCCCAGTCCAGCCTTCAGCGCCAGGGCCGCGATGGGGAGCAGCGAGAGGACCGTGAACCCCCAGCACGCGACGGAAAAAACGCCGCGCCACGCTCCGAGCGGGAGCGGCTTCCGACCCCGATTCCTCAGCCCAAGAACATCGAAGGGACGCCTGGCGAACAACCCGTACTCCAGGGCGAGCAGGGCCAGGGCCACGGGCACGAGGGGCAGGGCGAGGAGAAAGGCCTCGCCAGGGTCATAGTCGATCCCGCCCAGGCGGGAGAAGATGGCTGCGGGATAGACCTCGAGGCGCAGGAACATGGCCACGCCCAGCTCCGAGAACGAGAGCGCAAAGACCAGGATGCTGGCCAGCGCAATCGAGGGCAGTCCCGCGGGCAGGAGAATACCGGTCACGACGCGAGCCGGCCGGGCCACGACCCGCGCCGCCTCCTCCAGCCCCGGATCGAGGTTCCAGACACCCAGCGCGACGAGCACCGTGACGACGGGCGCGAAGGTGAGGGCGAGAATCGTCGTGAATCCGAAAGGGTGAAACAGGAGCCCGGCCGAGGCCTCACCGCCGAGGAATCCCTGGCGGCCAAAGAGGTAGAACCACCCGAGCGCCAGGAGGAAAGGAGGAAGGAAGATTGGGAAGCCATGCACGAGCAGCAGGAGCTTGCGGCCGGCGATATCTGTCCGCGCGAGCAGCAGTCCCATCGGCGTTCCGAGCAGAAGCGCACCCCCTGTGACAGCGCCGGAGAGGACAAGCGAGCGCCCGAGGAGAACCCAGGGCGCCGCACTCGCAAAGGCACCGAGGCCAGCCGAGACCGAATCCGCGCCGCGGCCAGCGAGTTCGACCAGGGGCCAAAGCAGGGGGAGGAGGGCGAGAGCGACGAAGAGCGCCCCGGCCCCTCCGATGATTGCGTGCTGCTGCCATCGTCCCCTGGGGAAGCTCACAATCCGGCCCAGCTCCGCAACCAGGGTTGAATCTCCTCCATCTTCTTGGCGACATCGCCGTAGTCGACCTTCATCGCTCGAAGGTCTCCGACGGCGCGAAGATGCGCGGGAGGCGGGACATCGGGCCGAAGTGGCATATGAGCGGCGGAGGCCGCCATCTCGGCCTCGACCCCACGGGAGAGCAGGTAGTCGATCAACTGCCGCGCCGGCCCCGGGTTCGGACCACCGCGAAGACACACGGCAACCGTTGGCATCACGAGCGTGCCCATCCCGTCCTGGTCCGGGTACAGCAGGTCGACCGGGGCTCCGGACTGCATCGCGACGAACGCGTCGTCGGTATCCAGCAACCCGAAGACCACCTCTCCCGCAACGACCAGGCGTTTGACTTCGCCGTTCGAGCTGGCGATGCGGACCTCGTTCTCCTTCAGCGAGTCCACGAAGGCCTCGGCCTCGGCCTCGCCCCAGCTGCTGAACAACGCCGCCACATGCATCGTGGTCGTACCGAAGACCGGGTTGGCGATGGCCGCCTCCCCTCGCCACCGCGGGTCGGCAAGATCCCGCACCGAGCGCGGCAGGGGACGATCACCCAGCCTCTTCCGATTGATGAGCAGCACGCGCGCGCGCGCCGCGAAGCCGGTCCAGGTCCCCTGCGCGTCCTTGAACTCCTGCGGGATCCCCTGGGCCTGGGGCGAGACATAGGGCTCGACGAGGCCCCGGTCGATGAGCAGGAAGGGCCGGACGGGATCTCCCGACCAGAAGACGTCGGCCTGTGGATTCTCCGCTTCCGCAATCAAGCGGTTGAGCACACCGGTGCTCTTGGTCTCCTCGGTATCGTAGACGGCGCGCACTCGGACGCCGGTCTGCTCCTCGAAGTGACGAAACACGGGCTCGGAGAAGATCTGATCCACCGAGCTATAGACCACGACGACCGCTCCGTCAGACCCCGGGAACAGCCAGGCCGCCGCCAGCACGGCCAGGACGACCGCGACCACCGCCCCTAGCCAACGCGAGAAACGAGGGTCAGCGCTCACGAAGCATCCGCAGGAATCGGCAGGGCCTTGATTTCGAGATCATCGAAGGAGGTCACGGCGTCTGCCTTGGTCCACAGGCCCACGCCCCCGGCATCGGGGAAGCTGCCGTCCCGGACGAGGTCCAACGCCTCGCCGTCAAAGTAGCACCTGATCTCGTCACCCATCTGCTCGATACGGATTTTATGCCACGCCGCCGGATCGCCTTTGACCCGGCCGCCTTCGAGCATCTTGCGCCGACCTGCTTTGACGATGTAGACGCGGAAGTTGTCTTCGAGAGGGTTCCAACGCGCGATGTAGTAGTTGTCACGATCCTGCACGCGCCAGATCGGGCCTCCTCCCTGGTCTTCGCGGCCGGACCCGGCCTTCACCTTCACCTCGATCACGCCATCCTTGAAAGGGGCGTCATCCGTCCAGCACAGGTTGAAGCTGCTCCCACCACCCTCCTTCGTGTCCGTGAGGGCCAACACATGGGGCGTGGAGGGCGCACTCGCGTCAGCCTCGACGCTCCAACTCGCCAGGGGACCCTGCGGGTTGGTGCCCTCGATCCGGAATCCCTCCGGCAGGGTTCCCCGCTCCAGCGCATCGAAGCTCCAGACCGAGGCAACCATCTGCTCCTCTCCCGGCACGGGAAGCGGGGGACTTTGCGGCGCGGGCGGCTCGGCTCCCGAACCAGCCGTGCAGCCGAGAAGGATCATCGTGAAGGCAACAACAACACCAGTCATTCCAACAGTCTTCATCTCAGTCTCCTCTCAAGCCGATCGCAGCCCGGGAGATCGTGGCCCTCGCAGACCACCCTGCATACTGAGCGAAAGCTCCGTTCTCTCGAAACTCTGCGCCAGAACTCCGTTCTCTCAAAATCCTGCACGAGAGTTCCGGTCTCTGGAGACTCCGCACGAGAGTTCTGCTTTCTGGAAAACACTGCACGAGAGTTCTGCTTTCTGGAAAACACTGCACGAGAGTTCCGCTCTCTGGAGACTCTGCGCCAGAGTTCCGGCCTCTCGCAACTCTGCACGAGAGTTCCGCTCTCTGGACGCTTTGCCGGCGGGGAGGCCAGCGGAGCCGGCACCGAGCCAACAGCCCAGCTGCCTTCAGAGTTACTGTTTGTCTTTCCCTATGTTCGCAGCGATCACCTCCAGCGCCTTGACAGCCCTAAAGGCCAGGTAGACGAACAAGACGAATCCACCGATCCATAAGACCCCGGCCACCAACAACGGAAAAAGCTCTACCATGGAGGCACCTCCCATTCCCATTTTTCTCTCTCCTCCCTCGCGAACCCGATAGCGCGAACCCAATAGATTTACGAGCCCTTCAGGTCACGACCAAGACTCCTCGCTCCGTCCCGGTCAGTCCTCGAGGGCAAGCGACGGAGCTTCCCACAGTTCGACCCGATGGCCTTCCGGATCCATCACCCAACCGAACTTGCCGAACTCAGACTCTTCGGTCTTTGGGTCCACCTCGCACCCTTCCGCCCTGAGAGTCTCCAGGAGTGCGTCCAGGTCCTCCACGCGATAGTTGACCATGAACGGCGCCTTGCTCGGCGCGAAGTACTGCGAGGACTCCTCGAAGATACTCCAGATCGTCGCGCCATTGGGAGTGGGATTCTCCGGGGTACTCCAATGGAACACCACGCCCCCCCAGTCCTGGATGTCCATTCCCAGGTGAGCCCGGTACCAGTCCTTGAGCCCTTCGGGGTCCTTGGACTTGATGAAGATTCCCCCGATTCCAACCACACGCTTCATTGGCGATTCCTCCTGCGCTACGGAACATGTGCAAACTCCCGTTGAACAACCCGAGCACTATGCTCTTCGAACTCGTGTCGGCCGATCTCGAGTCTCTCATGCCTCTGTCCGTCGAAAGAAGCCAGGCGGCTAAAGTGAGACGCTGCGTTTCAATCAATCGTGATTGGGGCCGTGGACTCGAGCTGTGCCGCACTCCACCTGATGTTGTAGGTGTAGCTTGCTTCCAGGCCGATGTCCGCCGGAAGCTCGAAAGTGTCCTCGACCCGGTAACAGGGTCCGCCATCGACGCGGGCGGGAGGCGGTCCCTCAAGGCGGAAGAGCGGCTCGCCGTTCCGTGAGAGGTAGCGCCAGACGGCCTCGAACTTGGCCTCCTCCTCTCCCGGGCAGAGCCAGGAAACGGCCACCAGCGCATCACCGGCTCGGAGGGAACCCGGCACGATGGCCGAAGCCGCGATCTCGACCTGGCTTCCTTCGATCCCACTCTCTTCGCCCTCCTCCGGCAACTCGAGAAGGAGAACTCTGGCCGGGGCGCGGCTCAGGACGGGCCCGACGATGGCCGCTTCCTGCGCGTTTGGCAGCTGGAGAGTGGTGGCTGCCCCACCAACCGTCTCGGCGCTGAGATCGCCCACATAGGCTGCCGCGCTGTAGTCGCCGGGCCGCATCTCGAGCACGCTCCGATGCAAGACCCCGGCTCTTGTCGCACGCCCGCTGCCGATCTCGGCCGCAGCAAACGCCTCGAGGGCCCATTCCCGCCGGTTGCGATTCTGCGTGAGGAAGACACCAGCACCCCATTCCGCGCGGGCTGAGCCCACGCCCGGTAGCCGAAGCAAGGCGTCCATCTCGAACGCGAGTTCGACCGCAACGGTCCAGCGATGGCCATCAAAGGCAAGTGGCACCAACGAAACGCTGAGCGGGATACTCCTGGCCAAGGTCGGCGACATCAGAGCAAGGTGAACCTCACCGAGCCAGCGATCCCGCTTCGTCGGCGTCACGCTGCGGAAGAACACGGTCTGCTGCGCTCGCGGCACATGAACACGGATCTGGTGGACCCTTCCGCGCTTTCCCCTCGGCTTCAGGGCGATCCGGTAGACACAGGAGCAACCACGCTCCACCTCGGCTTCGAGTTCCGCGAGCGTTCCTCCTCCGCTGAAGTCCCCGAGGTTCGCATTGAGGTCGCTCCAGGCCCAACCGGGCGCGAAGATCGCGGTACGAGACGCGGTTGCTGCGGCGCCGACCTCTTCTGCGTCAGGGAGCTGATCTCCGACAGTGAACTCCCGGGCACTTCCGTAAAGGCGACTCGGAAAGAGCGTGCCGCTCGCGTTGAAATAGACCAGTTGCTTCCGACCCTCGATCTTCCCGAGACGCTGCAGGATCAACCGCAGTGCAGTGAGCGCCTGACCGGAATGCTGGCGCTCCTGGATCGCGTTGCCCTCGCATTCGAAATAGCACATTGTGGGACAAGATTGTGGCGGCCTGTTTTCCCTCAAGCAGCGCCCCACACATTCCTTACACTCCTTCTGCCGCAGCCAGCGCATGCGGGGATAGGCGTCATCCATTTCAGGATCGCTTGCCGATGCGTTGATCGCGTTGGTCAGCACGGTGGCATCCGCTGTCAGGGGCGTTAACTCCTTGAGAGCGAGCCCCGAAGCCACAACCATCGCGAGATCGCCGTCCTGCAGCACCTCGTTCACCCAGCGCCTCGCTTCCCGCGCCGTCTTGACCCGGAATCCGCTATCCAGCTGCTTGTAGTCGAGAAAGAGGACGAAGCGGAAAGGCTCACGAGACCGATTCTCCGCCGGCGACTGGCTTGGCTCCGTCCCTGGCGATCCCTCAGGCGCCATCGTCTCCAGGACTCCCGGCGTGACTCCCCCTGCGGAAGAAGAAGACCCACACGCACAGAAGTCGTCCACCGCCTCCACGGCCCAGACGTGGCCGTCCACGCTGACCTCGAAATCGTCCTTCTCCAGACCGCGGACAGGCTCGCCTTTCCGGTTCTTCACCCGCATGTCCAGCAACACCAGGGCGCTCTCCACCTCCTCCACGTAGCCCGAGCTAAGGGGTGGTTTCTTGACCTCTTCGGCAAGGATCACTGTCAAGAGTGTCGGCGCGACGAGGAGCGCCGACGCAGCAAGAGCGGTCACTCGGAGTGTGAGCACGGACCCTCCCGACGGAACCGCCCGCACAGCATCCCGCATGCCGGTGAACGGCGCGGCCCCTTGGCAAACGCTTGCGCGAAGCGAGGAATCATCCCGAAGGGGGAGTGTAGCAAAGGGGCTCGTGTCTCAACCGGGCGGTCTTGACCTCTTGCGGGCCCTTCACCGCCGATTGCGGCACGACCCATTCCGACGCCATCGCCCACCGCCCCCCCAGCGGGTTGGCCCTGAGGGAACTCCGGCCTCGGTCCAGAGTCCAAGGGTTTGGTCTCCTGCTCTGCGTCTTGAAG
>JANTFM010000042.1 GCA_024763475.1 Acidobacteriota bacterium
CGTCATCAGCTTGGAGGCGGGCTACCGGACTCACCTCGGCAGAAAGGCGACTCTCGATCTGGCCGTCTTCCACAGTCGCTATCATGATCTCATCGATTATCGCCCGGGGGAGGTCACCTTCGAGATGGGGGAGCTGCCGCCCCATCTCCTCCTTCCTCTCAACGCAGACAACAGCTTCTCCGCGACCTCCAAAGGCGGCGAGATCGCCCTCGGAATCGAGGTCGGCGCCGCATGGCGGCTGCGCCTGGCGTACTCCCACACCACTATTGACTACGAGTCGTCGACCTCGATTCTGCCGGGCCTCACGGTCCTGCACGATCCCGGACACGACCCTGAGAACCTGGCCTCTCTCAGGGCCAGCTTCAGCCCTGCCGGGCCGTGGCGATTCGACGGCATCCTCAGCTACGTCGACGAGAGGCCAGCTCAGGGCCTCGATAGCACGGTCACGACGGATGTGATCGCCGCGTACCAGGCTGGTGGGAACTTCCGCGTCGAAGTCGTCGGGCGCAACCTGTTTGAGGACGACCACCTCGAGTACAACTACTTCTTCTTCGGCGCTCCGCCGACGGAGGTTGGCCCATCCTGGTTGTTGCGCGGCCGGTGGGGCTTCTAGGGCCTGTCATGCCGGGTGCCTTCCACGAGCTTCGCACGCCGCCACGGCTTCGCTGGCTCTGCCTCGCGGCAGCTGCCCTGCTGAGCCTGGCCCCTGCGGCTCCGACGGTTCTCGCAAAGACACCGCGGGCCAGGGAGTACGCGCTCAAGGCGGTGTTCCTCAACAAGCTCGTGGCCTTCGTGACCTGGCCGGAGCCAATCGCCAGACGGCCGGACCGCCCGCTGAGGATCGGCGTCCTGGGGGATGCCCCTTTCGACGGAGCCCTCGAGCAAGCCGTTGAGAGCCGCAGGGCCCGCGGCGAAGTCGTACAGATCCTCCGCTCCCGCGTTCCCGAGGAACTACGCTCCTGCCACCTGATCTTCATTGCCGAGTCGGAGCGATCCCGGCTCTGTGAGCATCTGCGCGTTCTCGAGCCGTATCCGATCCTGACGGTGTCGGACATCGAGGGATTCTCCGCACGAGGCGGCATCCTGACCCTTGTCATGAGCGCCAATAGAGTGCGGCTGCAAGTCAACCCCCGTGCGTACAAGGACGCCGGGCTCACGATCAGCGCGAAGCTCCTCGCGTTCTCTGAAGAGGTCCAAGAACATGCTTGCCGCTAAGGGTCACGACCTCCTCGTCTCGCGCTTCCGCTCCCTGAAGTTCAAGCTGACCTTCAGTCACCTCGCCACCGCCGCCATCGCCCTGTTGCTCAGCTGCCTGGCGTTTGCCGTCTACGACCAACACACCGCCGGCCAGCAGCTTGTCAGGAGGCTCCGGAGCACCGCCGAGCTGATCGCCAGCTACAGCACGGCTGCGCTCTACTTCGAGGACGCCGAGACCGCGAACGAGGTCCTTCAGGGCCTTCACGCAAACTCCAGCGTCCGCTCCGCCTGCCTCTACACAAGCAATGGCAACGCCTACGCCACCTACGGTTCAGAACCCTGCGGCGCGATACCCGCGAGTGCCGTCGCGGCCGAAGCGAAGTGGGTGTTCGAAGGAGACATTCTCGCCATCCAGCAGCCCGTGGAACTCGAAGGCAAGACGATCGGTATGCTCAGCCTCAAGGCAGGTGTCAGCGAGCTTCCTGCACGCTTGCGCGGGTACACGATGCTCGCCGTTCCGGTCTTCCTGCTCGCGATGGCTTGCGTTCTGCTCCTGGTGAGGTGGTTCCAGCAGCTGACGGTCGGTCCCATCCTCGATCTTGCGCGCGTCGCAGAGAGAATTCGCCTGGAGAAGGACTTCACGCTTCGCGCCGGCCAGGTGTCCAGGGACGAGGTCGGCATGCTGGCCCGATCCTTCAACGAGATGCTGGGTCAAATCGAGGAGCAGGACCAACGGCTTCGTCAGAGCAAGTCCGAGCTCGAACTCAAGGTTGAGGAACGAACCCGCGATCTCCGGCGCGCCAAGGAGGTGGCCGAGGAGGCCAGCCGCGCGAAGTCCCGCTTCCTGGCCAACATGAGCCACGAGATACGCACGCCGATGAACGGCATTCTCGGCATGACGGAGCTGCTCTCGAATACCCCGCTGAACTCCCGCCAGCAGACGATCTCACGGACCATCAGCCGTTCCTCGGAATCCCTGCTGGCCGTGATCAACGATATCCTGGACTTCTCGAAGATCGAAGCTGGCAAGATCAACCTTGAGACGATCGCTTTCGATTCCGTCGATCTGATCGAGGAAGTGCTCTCAATGTTCTCCCAGCAGGCCTATGAGAAGGGCATCGAACTCGCCCTCAAGGTCCGCGATGGTTTCCCCCACCAGGTCAAGAGCGACCCGACGAGGGTGCGTCAGGTCTTGAGCAATCTCCTGAGCAACGCCGTCAAGTTTACCGAAGAGGGAGAGGTCGTTCTTTCCGCCTACCATCAGGTCCTCGATGAGCGTCGCGCGCGGCTCTTCTTCGAGGTTCGCGACACCGGGATCGGCGTCGGCGAAGACGTCAAAGCGGGGATATTCGGAGCCTTCCGCCAAGCGGATGAGTCCACGACCCGCAACTATGGTGGGACCGGCCTCGGCCTCGCGATCTCTCGCGATCTGGCTCGTCTGCTGGGAGGCAAGATCACCGTCGACAGTGTTCCCGGCGTAGGGTCCGTCTTCACTTTCGAGTGCATGGTGGAGGTTGACGCGTCTTCGATCGTGCAAGAGGAGTCCACCGGGCACTTCCTGGACGGGCTCCGTGCGCTGATCGTGGAGGACAATCAGACGAACCGCGAGATCCTGGTGCACCACCTCGCGCGGTGGGGTGTCGAGGTCCTGTCGGCGGCCACCGCGCCCGACGGTTTCGAACTCTGGGAAAATTCTGTCGAGACCCGCCGGCTGCCGGATTTCGCCATTCTCGATGCCAATCTTGGAGAGTACTCCGGGCTCGGCATTGCCCGCAGGATGAAGCAGAACGAAGCGGGAGAGGGGATCCCGGCCATCCTGTTGACATCGGTCTCGCAAGACGAACTGGACCCTGAAGCGCTGGGATTCATCGAGAAAGTCCTGGCGAAGCCGATTCGCGCATCCTACCTGAAGAGTGCGATTTCGGAGGTCATGGGGCGGAGCCTGCAGGACTCGGACACCGGGCCTGCCGAGAGGGTCTTGCTGCCCGGCAAGGTGTTGCTCGTCGAAGACAGTGCGCTCAACCGCGATGTCTGTCGCAGCATGCTGGAGATCTTCGGCTGCAGTATCGACATCGCAACCCATGGAAAAGAGGCCGTCCTCATGGCCCGCCGCAAGCACTACGATGTCGTGCTGATGGACATCCAGATGCCGATACTGGACGGATATGGCGCCGCTGAGAAGATACGCGGCGATGAGGCCCGCATGCGGGGGGCGAGTGGTGCCGGGGCAAGGAGATTGCCGATCATCGCTCTGACGGCCAACGCGACCCCGGAGGACCGTCAACGCTGCCTGGCGGCGGGTATGGATGATTTCCTCACCAAGCCCTTCACCATGCAGCAGTTGCATTCGACGCTGGCCCCGTGGTTGCTGTCTCCCTCGCAGCAGAGTTCGTCCGTATCGTCCGCTCCTGCGTCCACGCAGGCGGACTCGGCGGTGGAAGAGCTGCCGGAAGCTGCTCTCCGCGAAGAGGTTCTCCAGCGATTGCAGGCTCTGCAAACGCCGGGAAAGCCCGATATGGTGGAGCGTCTCGTGTCCATTTTCCGCGAGGAGTCAGACGAAATCTGGGCCGAACTCGGCTCCGCGGTCGAAAGAGACGCGGCCCGAGAGATCGCAGCGCTGGCTCATCGTTTCAAATCCATCAGTGGTAACGTCGGCGCCACCCGTCTCTTCACCGCCTGCCAGCAGCTCGAGCATGCTGCGAAAGAATCCCCGGACGACGTGGCCAGCCTGATCGCGGAGCTAAGGCAGGAGCATGAAACCGCACGGCACGCGCTCGAAGGCTATTTGCGCAAAGGAGTCCGCTGCCCGCGATAGCGCGGGAGACCCGCTGATCTCGCCACGGGTCCCTTCCTCTTGCGAATCGGGGTGCTGACAGCTTCCGGGAGCTGCCACCTCTCTCAGCTGCCCATCCCGTTCTCAGCAGGCACCGATCATCCGGTGATGCCGGGATCCAACTCCACACCCACGGGGCAATGATCGGAGCCCATGACCTGGGGGAGGATAAAGGCCGAGCGGACGGACTTCATCGCGGCGGGGGAGGCGAGGATGTAGTCGATTCTCCAGCCGACGTTGCGGGCGCGGGCGCCCATGCGCTGGCTCCACCAGGAGTAGTGGCACGGGTCCTTCTCGAAGTGGCGGAAGGTGTCGATCCAGCCCGCGGCGATCCAGCGGTCCATTTCGGCGCACTCTTCGGGAAGGAAGCCGCTGGTCTTGCGGTTTTCTTTCGGGCGGGCGAGGTCGATGGCTTTGTGAGCCGTGTTGAAGTCGCCCATCACGAGGACGCGGCGGCCGCCGCGGCGCAAGGATTGGAGCCGGTCGAAGAGCAGACGATAGAAGTCCAGCTTGTAAGGGACGCGGCTGTTGTCCCGGTCCTTGCCGTTGCCGTTGGGGAAGTAGACGTTGGCGATGGCCAGCCGCCCGAAGTGAGCGATCTGCAGGCGGCCCTCGATATCGAAGCGTGCTTCTCCCAGGTCGGTCTCGACGCGATCTGGCGCGAGTCTCGAAAGCAAGCCGACGCCACTGTAGCCCTTGCGCTCTGCAGCCGAGAAGTGCGCATGCCGATGGGCGGACTCGCGGAGTTCCGCCGGGATCTGCTCCAGGGTTGCTCGAACCTCCTGGAGGCCGAGGACGGCCGGATTGTCGACGTTGAGCCAGTCGCCCAGGCCCTTCCTGGCCGCAGCGCGAATGCCGTTGATGTTCCAGGAGATGACACGCATGGGGGATCCCCGGGCGATCGGAGTGAAGAGGCCGGAGATCCGCTCAGAGATCGAGGAAGGACGAGATGTCCTGCTGCGAACCCCAGAGTCTGATCAACTCGTCGCCGATCAGGTGGCCGACCAGATTGTTGTGTGTGATGTGGACCTTGCCATGACTCCCCGTGGTATGCAATCTGGCCCCGAGCATCCGATAGCCCGAGTGTACGAAGGCCAAGATCGACTCGATGTTCTGTGGATCACGCTCGGGAAGATGCTCCGTCAGGGCGCACCCGTCGAGCTCGCTTGGATTCTCGATTCCGTAGACGCGGCAATAGCTGGTGCTGCAGGGGCCGAAAAATCCGGACCGGAAGATCTGTCGAGCTTGTTCCCGCGGATTGCCTCGTGTCGGAACCGCGGGTTTGAACTCTACGCACCAGATCCCCTCGGGGGCGACTTGTAGCGACGGGTCCGACGGAGCTGCTGACTGCCCCAGGGACAGGTCCTGGGACACGCCCCACAGGTTGAGCACATGGCCGCTTCGGACGGTTCCGAAGAGACTCAGGTGTAGTGGGAAGGTCTCGCCGTCGGGGCCGGCGTTTCGCACGACGGCGCCGACGATCCGGTAGTCGTTTCTCAGGAATCTGCGAATGACGGCTCGATTCCTGGGGTCGCTGATCGGGAGCGCCGCTGCGGCCTGAATCCCGGTCATTGCGGCGGCATCCTGGTAGCCATGGAGTCTCGCCGCGGTATCGTTGCATTCGCCGATATAGCCGGTGCGGAAGCCGCGCTCCAGCTGTTCGTCCTCGGGCAGTGCGACAGGAATGGGCTCCTCGAAATCGAGCCGGAAGACGCCGGTCGTCGCTTGGGTCAGCACGCCGGGACTCATGCCCCGGGGGGGCTGATCATCGCCGCCCTGGGACAGGTAGTCCCCCAGCTCCCTGAGGAAGTTTCGCGCTTCGTCGTGCAGGGAGTTCATCCACTGCCCATAGAGTTGGACCTCAGGGCAAAACGCGTGCTCACACTCTGCCCCATGCTTCTCTTGCGCTGCCTCGACCCGCGCCCATGCGTCGGCCCCAGAGTCGACGTACATCGTGACGGCCCGGCGTATCAACTCCGAGAGCGAGAGTTGCGAAGAATGCGACAACTCATCGAGGCGTGCGCGCAATTCCGCGGGAAGGCGCACGCCGATTTGGCTGAGATCCGGACTCATCTGGGGTCCTCTGCTTCGCGCTGGTGCAAGGTTCCGTCAAAGTGATCGAGCGGATTGGCCATGCCCCAGACATCGAGGAGCAGGCCTCCTTTCACCTGTCCAACCATACTGGCGATCGTGCTCCGTTCCCCGCCTTGGGCATCCTCGATCGTAGCCAGCTGATCGAAGAGCTGGTAGCCGTTGCGGACGAAGGCTCGGATGAAGTGCTGAAGGCCTTGATTATCTTCCTTGTACATGTCGATGAGTGGAACGCCGCAGAGCTCGGCCCCCCTCTGATAACCGTTTCTCCGCGCGAAGGAATCGTTACACTCGACGATACGGAGCTTCTTGGCCATGGCTCGTACCTGCTGGTCTTCCGATAGATCGACACGGATCGGCGGGCGAGCTTCCGCATACCACACCAGGAAGGGGGATATTTTGAGGAACTCGTACCAGCGCTGGTGGGCCTTCTTCACTCCGGCGCAGCTCTCGAGGGCCTGGCCGATCCTCATGACGAACTGCCGATTCTCCTCGGACAGGGAGTGCAGCCACTCTCCGCTGTGCCGGACCTCCGGGAGGAGGGCGAGTGTGCTGGACGACTGCGAGCTGCGCTCGAGCCTTCGCATCTGTTGCGCCTCCCAGCTTTGTGCGCCGCCGGAAAGATAGACTTGCGCCGCCTGGCGGACGATGTCAGAGATCGAGAGCTTGCCTTCCTTTGCAAGCTCCTCGAGCCGTGTTCGCAAGCTCTCGGGCAGGCGAACGCCTACGTGGCTCCATTCCTGGGTCAACGGGTCTCCCTCCCGCAGGCAAAGCGCCGAAACAGTAAGCTGTGCGGGAGCGCCCCTGAACCCGCAGCAGATCGGCGATGCCTGGCAGATTAAGCGCGAAGAGAATATCGGGAAACGCACCATTCAGGCAAGCGGTGCGTTCGGGAATCGCTCTCTTGCCTGATTCTCCCGAAGGAGTATCATCCCCGGGGTTCAGCAGATGCGCGGTTGTAGCTCAGTGGATAGAGCACCAGCCTCCGGAGCTGGGTGTCGCAGGTTCGACTCCTGCCAGCCGCGCCAAATACGCTCCTCTGCGTCCGCAAGCGATAACAAGCGAAAGAACTTGCATCGAATCCGCCATCGGGCTAGGGTACGCGGGCTGATGAACGGTGGTCGTGTGTCCCTTGCGGGATGGCGACCTCGCCTGAGGGCCTGGAGCGGGAGTTGCCGCAAGCCCGAAGGGGCCCATGGCCAAGAAACCTGCGCGCCTGTAGCTCAGCAGGATAGAGCAGCTGCCTTCTAAGCAGCGGGTCAGGGGTTCGAGTCCCTTCAGGCGCGCCACAGCGGCGCCCCAGCGGCCGCCGATTCAGCCCGTGATGCCGGAGAGCTGCCGGCGTCCCGGACACATGGTGGGCGTAGCTCAGCGGTAGAGTCCCTGACTGTGGATCAGGATGTCGTGGGTTCGAATCCCATCGCCCACCCCACACAAAACAATAGACTTGGCGTATTTGGCAAAAACGCCGAAAAACGCCGGGTCACCCAAAGGGTTACCTGCTTTGCTTGGCATGCGCGTTGCGTTTGCAGATTCTAGACCCGCTGCTCCCCCTAGACGAAGCCAGCTATTCAATGCAGGTCGGTTCCGTTTTCTCTCCCCGCATCATTCACCTCATCCAACCTGACGTCGCCGAGTTCGGCTTCGATCTCCTCCACCGTGGGTAAGCAGCCCTTCAGCTCTTCAGGCAGCTTCTCGGTGATGCAGGTCTCCCATTCGGCAACGCCGATGGGTTTGTTTAAGTCGCGAAGGGCGTACTCGACGACCAACCTGTTCTTTTGCCGGCACAGCAGCAGTCCGATGGTCGGCTTGTCATCGGTGTGCCTGAGGAGATCATCCACGGCCGAGAGGTAGAGATTGAGCTGACCGACGAACGCCGGGACAAAGGGAACCGCCTTTAGCTCGATGACCACGTAGCAGCGGAGCTTCAGGTGGTAGAAGAGGAGATCGAGCGAAAAGTCATGCTCGCCCACTTCGAGCGAAATCTGCCTGCCCACAAAGGCAAAACCCGATCCAAGCTCGAGCAGGAAGCGCTGGATGTGGTCCACCAGGGCGCGCCCGACCTCGCGCTCCCGCCGCGGGTCAGCAGTGCCCAGGAAATCGAAGAGGTACGGATCCTTGAATACCTCTTCTGCCATGTCCGATTCGGCCGGGGGCAGGGCTGCCTCGAAGTTGTGCAGTGCCTTGCCCTGGCGCTCGTGCAGGCGGCCGTCGATCTGCATGCAGAGTATCGGTTGAGACCAGCCGTTTCGAATCGTTTGCTTCGCGTACCACAGCCTCGTTTCCTGGTCATCGAGACGTTCGATCAGGGCGATGTTCTGCCGCCAAGGCAATTGTGCAACGACCCGTTGCACAATCTCCGGCTCTGGCCAAGCCGCTGCAAAGGCCCGCATATACTTGAGGTTTCTAGGCGAAAGGCCCGACATTTCTGAGCACGCTCCGCGCAAATCGCTAGAGAGCCGGTCGATCACTTTTGCCCCCCAGCCCTCCTTCGTCTGCCTCTCAAGAATCAGTCGTCCGATATCCCAGTAGAGAAGGATCATCGTGGAGTTGGCTGCCAAAACAGTCTTGAGTCGCGCCCGCTGGATGCGGCGCTTGATCTCACTCAGCGCTTCGACATAGCCGTGGGGCAGCTCAGCCTTTGGTGGAGCGACCGGGGATCTTTGTCGACGTCGTGACATGATCCGATCTTGGCGCATCCTTGAACGAAGGGCAGTCTAAAAGGGGGGTAGATCTCCCGCATCAGAGATTCGTCCGGAGCTCGGACCGCCCGCGACCGAGCAGTCATCGTGCCGGTTCTGGTAGACTGGCGTGGGAACAAAGATGGTTGGGATTGCACTTCGAACCCTTGGTGAGTTACGGCGCAGTGGCGCGCCTGGCACTGGTCACATAAACGACCTGCGCATAACTGTGGATCAGGATGTCGTGGGTTCGAATCCCATCGCCCATCCCAATAAAAACAAAAGACTTAGCATGATTGGCGGAAACGCTGGAGAACGCGAGGTCATAGCGGGCTGCATGGTCTGCGTGGAGTGCCACGCTGCACTCGTCCCGCGGAATGGCGTGCCGGGAACGATTCCTGGATATCTGCGCTATCATTGCGATATGGCAAAGACTCTCTCACGCGATACTGCCCCGGAAGCGGAGGTGGTCCAGTTGGAGGTTCTGCGCGGCCTTTCCGCCTGGCGAAAGTGGGAGCTTGTCGAAGAGAGTTCTCGGCTGACTCGTATCCTGATTGTAGCGGGAATCAAAGCCCGGTACCCCGGGATATCTGAAGATGAAGTGTGCTATCGCGTGCACGAAGCCATCCTCGGGGAGACTCTGGCGGATGCAGTGTACGGCGAGACGAACGGCAAGTCGTGACCGCCGAGCCGAGCGCTGTTCTCGACCTCCTGGTGCCGATCTGTAACGATCTGGCTGTGGCATCCAACCTCTCGCTCGACCAGGCCGTAGAGCAGGTGCTACGGGAGATGCTCGGTGACGGGGGCTCGCCGTGGCCTAGGTAGCACCGTTTGCCTCGTATCGAAAACGGGGATGGAACAGGACCTACGGCTGGTCAGGGGTGCCTCGACCGTTTTCTTGCGCTCCGAGTCCGTGACGTGGCGATTTCGTGACGATCCGTCCCATGTGTTGCGGCCTCGATCGCGCGTCCCGGATAATGCGGGCTCTGGTGCCGGAAGGGAACACGGGGACCACGGAGAACACGAAGATGCAAGAACGGCGAGCGCGGACCGACGATGTGACGGTCCTGATCCTGGGAGGAGGGCGCGGATCGCGCCTCGAGCCGCTGACGGGGTCACGATCCAAGCCTGCGGTACCGCTGGCGGGCAAGTATCGGTTGATCGATATTCCGATCAGCAACGCGATCAACTCCGGTATGTCGCGGATCTATGTGCTCACGCAGTTCAACTCCCATTCCCTGCACCGGCACATCGCGAACACCTATCGCTTCGACGCTTTTTCGAACAGCTACGTGCAGATCCTCGCGGCCCAACAGACGCCGGGCGACGAGAGCTGGTTCCAGGGGACGGCGGACGCGGTCCGCCAGTACACGGACATTCTCAAGGAGACCGCGGGCGACCTGGTGCTGATCCTCTCGGGGGATCACTTGTATCGCATGAACTACAGCGCCCTCGTCCGCGAGCATCGCAAGGCCATGGCGGATATCACGCTGGGGGTGCTGCCGTGCTCGCAGCGGGAAATCGCCGATTTTGGTGCGGTCCGGGTCGATAGCTGCGGGGAGGTGTTGGAGTTCCGGGAGAAGCCCTGCACCCCCGAGGCCCGCGCCGGGATGGAGGTGGCTCCGTCGCTTCTGGAGACACACGGGATTCCCTCGGGGCAGCCCTATATCGCCTCCATGGGGATCTACCTGTTCGACAAGCGGGTTCTGCTGGATTTGCTCGACAGCGAAGATATCGACTTCGGCAAGCACATCATGCCGCGGGCCGTGGAAACTCGGAAAGTCCAGGCAGGTTTCTTCAACGGCTACTGGCGTGACATCGGGACCATCCGGGCCTTCTTCGAAAGCCACATGGATCTTCTCGAGGACGACCCGCCCTTCTGCTTCTATGACCCGGAGTGGCCGTTTTTTACCCATCCCCGCTTCCTGCCGGGTGCGCGCCTGACGCAGACGCGCTTCGAGCGTTGCTCCCTGGCGGAGGGTTGCCGGATCGAGTCTTCGCAGATCAGGCACTCCGTGGTGGGTGTGCGGACGATCATTCACAGGGCGAAGATCGAGCGCGCGCTGTTGATGGGAGCTGACGCCTATGAGCAGGAGCTGTCCGCCGGGGGCCGGCCACCGATCGGAATCGGCGCGGGTAGCGAGATCCGCAACGCGATCGTCGACAAGAATGCCCGGATCGGCAAGGGTTGCCGGATCGTGGGTGTCGACGGTCGTGAGGATGCCGAGGGTGAGGGTTGGGCACTTCGAGATGGCATCGTGGTGATCGCGAAGAACGCCACGATCCCGGACGGGACCGTGATCCAGTAGCTCGTCAAGGTCACGGGTCTTTCGGCCGCATATTCGCCTTTTGTTTGCATTGCGAAGCGCGGGGTGGTCAAGACGCCGGAAGGCGCTTATTGTCTGTGTCTTCCAAGACCCGGTGGAGGCAAGAAACGTAGATGAGCGAATCGTCCCAGGAAACCAACACAAATCCGCTGCGCGAGATCGTTCAGCCCTTCATCGATCTGGTGCATGCTCCGAGAGCATTGTGGGGTGTCAACCTCGCGTACTTCCTCGAGGGCTTCGTCTACTTCGGCATGCTCGGCTATCTCGCGATGCATTTCTCGGACTACGTGTTCATCGGCGTCGAGAATCCGGACGTTTGGTCCCACCGTATGGTCGGTGTGCTCACCGCGGGGATCACGATCTCGATGTTCGTGCTCGGTTTCGTACCGGATAAGTTCGGGGTTCGCCGCGCACTGATCTGGGCGTTCCTCTGCCTCCTCGGTGGCCGTCTGCTCATCGCGGGTGCTCCCGCCCTGGGGTTGAAGCCGGCCGGACTGTGGTCGCCGCTACACCTGACCACGATGCTCGGGATCTTCTTCGTGGTCGTGGGGTACGGGATGTATCAGCCCGCGGCCTACGCGGCGGTGCGCAAGTTCACGACTCCCAAGACCGCCGGGATGTCCTTCGCGATGCTCTACGCGTTGATGAACCTCGGCGGCTGGCTACCTTCGGGAATGTGGATCGTCAGGGACACTCTTGGTTTTGGCATCATCGGTACCTATTGGGTCTATACGGCGCTGACCCTGCTCGCTCTGATCGTCACGTTGGTCATCCTGACGCGTAAAACGGTGTCGACAGCCATCGCGAAGGCCAAGGCGGAGACCGAGGCCCTGGCTGCGGAGAGTTCAGAAGATCAACAAGAGAAGACGAACAGCGGCAGCCCCGAGGGTGATGGCACGCGGACCAACCCGCCGGCTCATCTCTGGGTGATCCTGGCGCTCTCCGCGATCGCGGCGGCCATCTGGGTGCCGAGGCCCTGGGGCTGGGCGATCGCCCTGTTGCTCATCGTTGCCGGTGCCCTGCCCGTCACCCGGCGCTGGCTAGCCAACCATCCCTTCTCGGATGCGAAGTTCCTCTTCTTCATCTTTGCGCTGGTTCCCGTGCAGACTCTCTTTACCTATAACTGGCTCGTCCTCCCGCAGTACATCAACCGTGCCTACGAAGGGTGGATCGGCGAGAAGTTCGAGATCATGGCGAACTTCAACCCGCTGTTGATCTTCATCTTCGTGCCGATCGTCGCCGCGCTCACGCAGAAAGCGAAGGTCTACACGATGATGCTCATCGGAACCTTCGTCATGGGTGCGCCGGCCTTCCTCCTGGTGCTCGGGCCGAACATCTGGACGCTCCTCGGATTCCTCCTCATCATGACGATCGGCGAGGCGATGTGGCAGCCTCGCTTCCTGCAGTATGCCGCCGAGATCGCACCGGAGGGTAAGACGGGGATCTACATGGGGGTGGCCCAGTTCCCCTGGTTCCTGACCAAGATGATCGTGCCCTTCTATTCCGGATGGTTCATCCAACGCTATTGCCCGGCGGATGGCCCCAAGGACACCGAGACGATGTGGTTGTGGTTCGGGCTGATCGCCATCTCGTCCAGCCTCATGCTGCTCGTGGCCAAGGGATGGGTTGGCAAGGACTTCAAGACCCAGCATTGAGTCCCGGGACTCTTCCGGCTGGCCAGAAAAAGGGCACCGCAACGCGCGGTGCCCTTTTCCGATGAAAAGATGATCGGAGCTACTGGCGGTCGAGGATCTCCTCGATCTGGTCCATCACGGCGTTCATTGCCTTGACGGTCGCTTGGAAGGGGGCGGGCGTCGTCATGTCGACACCCGCGTCCTTGAGGATCTGCACCGGGGGTTTCGACGAGCCTGCACGGAGCAGCTTGTTCATGTAGCGATCGCGGCCTTCCTCGCTGCCGCGAATCTGGTCGACGAAGGCGGTTCCGGCGATGAAGCTGGTCGCGTAGGTGTAGACGTAATAGTTGTAGTGGAAGTGAGGAATGAAAGCCCATTCGACGGCATAGAGGTCGTCGATCTTCATCACGCCCTCGTCATGCCCGTGGTATTTCTTCAAGAGACCCAGGTAGAGCTCGTCGAGGCTGTCGGCCGTGATCGGGCGCCCCGCCTCCACCATCTCGTGCATCGCGAGCTCGAACTCAGCGAACATCGTCTGCCGAAAGACCGTCGTGCGGACGGACTCGAGGAAGGAGCCGAGAATCGCCAAGCGTTCCTTGTCGGTCTCCGCCCGGTCGAGCATGTACTTGAAGAAGAGCCACTCGTTGGTCGTCGAGGTCACTTCTGCGACGAAGGTCTCGTAGAACGCGGTCGGGTAGGGTTGTGCCTGGCTCGAGAGCCGGGAGTGCATCAGGTGCCCGGACTCGTGAGCGAAGGTCGAGGCACTCTCGTAGTTGTCCTGATGGTTGAGCAGCATGTAGGGATGCACATCGTATGCCGAGCCGTTGACGTAGGCACCGGAGCGCTTGCCCTTGGCGGGAAACACGTCAATCCAGCGATTGTCCACGGCTTCACGCAGTAGGCTGACGTACTCTTCGCCCATCGGGGCGAAGGCGCCGAGTACCAGCTCCTTGGTCTGTTCCCAGGAGTAGTCCGCGTCGATCTCGCCGACGAGGGGCGGGTAGAGATCGTGGTAGCCAAGATCGGACACGCCGAGCATCCTCGCCCGCAGCCGGAGGTAGCGGTGCAGGGTGGGCAGCGACTTGTTCATCTCCTGGATCAACATCCGGTAGACGCTCGTGTCAACTTCCTCCGACTCGAGCGCGGCATCGAGGGTCGTGGGGTAGTCGCGCACCTTGATGTTGAAGAGGTGGCTCTTCACCGTGTTGCCGAGTGTCGTCGCGAGCGTGCCTTCGAAGGCCTTCAGCTCGGAGAAGAAGGCGTCGTAGGCCTTGATTCGGTCCAGGCGGTTCGAGGAGGTGCGGACCTTCGAGTAGCCGGCAACATCGATGAGGACGTCTTCACCGTTTGCCAGGGTGATCGTCTTCCACGGAATCTCCGCGTTGCGGAGGATCGTGCCGATGGTGTTGCCGTCGCCGGTCAGGAGTGCCGTCTGGGCGAGCAGCTTCTCGGATTTTGCGTCGAGAATGTGTGCCTTCTGCTTGTCCAGTTTCTCGAAATAGCGGGCGTAGATCGCGAGGCCCTTGTCCTGCTTCATGAAATTCTGCACTTTTTTCTGGCCCATGGCGGAGACTTCCGGGTCGATCCAGGCTGTCTTGGCCCCGAGCTCGGCGAACTGTGCCCCGAGCACCTGCTTCATGCCCATCGGACCAGACTCCCGGGTGTCCAGGTCCGAACTCATGCTGGCATAGCTCCACAGGCGCCGCGCTTCGCGGCTGATAGAACTGTTGAGGTCGAGGGCAGCCTTCAGGTTTGCTGCGCTCTTGCCCAGTTTTCCCCGATAGGGCGTGAGCTGTTCGATGTCTTTCGTGACTTGGGCGCGCGCGGCCTCCCAGGCGTCCACCGAGGGATACAGCTCCGTGAGATTCCAACGGTCTGCGTCGTTGGCTGCAAGCAGTGGGGTGGAAAGGGTCAACACCAAGGCTGCGGCCACGAGCGTTGCGAAGAGTGCCCGGCGCCTGGGTCGGACCTTGTCGTGCTTCATGACGGATGTCTCCTGTAGGAAGGGGGAAACTAACGATGACGACAGTCTGCGAGCGTGACAGTCTCAGCGCAGCGGGCGGGAAGTGCAAGCGCCCCCGTATGTCGTGCGAGTCTCCGGCACGGCCTGTCAAGGCGGGCTCTCGGTGCCATCGTGCAGAAGAGCAGATCATGCGGGCGGGCGCTCCACTCAAGGAGTGGGAGCTGCGAAAAGTCCGCTGTCTATTCGAGAAAGATCACGTATATTCCCCATCAACCGGGTGGGCACACGGGCGCGAAGGGAGCGACAGATCGTGAGGATGAGGAGCTGTCTCGAGGGGGACGGACGGGCGGGGGTTTCCCTGCGCGTTCTTGTCGTAGCGGTCTTGGTCTCGCTCGTGGTTCTTGGCGTCGTCATCGCAGCGGCCCCGCCGTCGTCGGAAGCGGGCCCGACAAAGCAGCATATTGACTGGTTGAACAAGATCGAGAGTTTGCGAACAGGATGGAGAGGCCCGGGGGCGCCCCGTCCGACACGCGAGCAGCTGCACCGGCGCTTCGAGCAAGCACTGCAGATGGAATCCTGTCTCGAAGAGAGAACGGGCCGTCGGATCACGCCTGGAGACCTCCTGGCGGAAGTCCGCAGGATGAACGCGGCAAGCCGGGACCCCGTGCGTCTGCGCCGCCTGATGGCGGCTCTCGACTTCGACCGCGAGGCGATCGCGGAGACCCTCGCGAGGCCGCAGCTTGTCGAACGCCTGCTGCGCCGGATGTGGTCCGAACGAGAGGAGAACCATCTGGAGCAGAAGCGGGAAGGCGAGGCACTCCGCGTGGCTGTCCAGGAAGGACGACTCGACCCCCTGAGGGCTCATCCACAGCGCGTTGAGCGGCTCTACCTGCCCCCAGGGTACGTGGGCGAGCAGGCCGTCACGAGCTTTCCTGTGGAGGATGCCGCGGCCTGGCAGGCAATGAACTCCCGCTGGAGGCGTGGGGACGCCCCGGCGGCCCTGACGCGCTCGGATCATGCCTACAGCTTCGAGGTGATCCTCGAGGATCTTGAGGACGGTGGCGTTCTCGTGGCGCATTACGCGGTACGCCGCAAGGGCTTCGCCCGCTGGTGGGCCGAGGTGGGGGCCCAGTACGCACCGTCGTCGCCGGAGTCGATCATGACGCCCGAGTTGGCGGGGGCCCTGCCGTGGCCGTCGGCTCCGGGAACAGGCGGCGAGACGGATGCGACGGGTTGCGAAGAGCAGTGGGTTGGCGCTTCACTCGACGACATCCCCGATGCCCGGGAGGGGGCGAGCGCCGTCTGGACCGGCGCGGAGATGATCGTCTGGGGCGGCCGGGCCGGGAGCTCCTTCGAGACTGGTGGCCGCTACGATCCCGCGACGGACAGCTGGTTGTCTCTCTCCTACGCCTCGTCGCCGAGTCCCCGTTCCTGGCACAGCGCCGTCTGGACCGGGAGCGCGATGATCGTCTGGGGGGGTCTCGATGG
>JANTFM010000043.1 GCA_024763475.1 Acidobacteriota bacterium
TTCCCCCGCGAGCATCTTGAAGTGATCGTCGCAGACGACGGGTCTCCCGACCCGGTCCCACGCAACCTGGGAGAGGACCTGCCCTTGGAGGGAATCGCTGCAAACAACACGTCTCCCGACCCGGTCTCACGCAACCTGGGAGAGGACCTGCCCTTGGAGGGAATCGCTGCGGACGACACCTCTCCCGACCCGCTTCCACGCAACTCGGGAGAGGACCTGCCTTTCCCCGTGCGGGTCGTGCGTCTCGACTCGAATCGTGGGCGTGCCGCGGCCTGTAACCGCGCGCTCTCGGAGGCGAGGGGACGGATCGTGCTCGTGCTCGACGACGACATGAGCGCCCAGGGCTCGCTTCTCGCGGGACACCTGGCGGCCCACCCGGAGGACGAGGCGCCGAGGGCGGTGATCGGACGCATCGACACGGACCCGGAGTTCTTCCGCGGCCGCTTCGGCACGTTTCTCGCCGAGGAGGAGCGAAGGCGGCAGGCGGAGCTCGAGTCCGCGGAAGACGCTCTCCCCTTCACCCACTGCCTGACAGGGCACTTCTCGATCCCGCGCGAGACGCTGCAAAAGGTCGGCGGCTACTGCGAGGCGTTCTCCCGCTACGGCTTCGAGGACATCGAGCTCGCCTGGCGCCTCGAGCGCGCCGGCGTGCCGCTCGTCTTCCGCGGAGAACTGCGCACCCGCCACCGCAGCGAGCATGCATCCTTCCACGCGCACTGCCTTCGACACCTCGACTCCGGCGCGATGGCGTTTCTCTTCTCGCGCAGGGCTGCGGACCCGCGCGTCGACGCCTTCCTGCGAATCGACGGGATGCAGGTCTTCGCGCAGCAGGGCGCCTTCCGCAAGATCGTGGCGTTCTATCATCAGCTGACGCGGCACACTCCGCCCGCGCTCCTGCCGATCCTGCTCTGGGGGGCACGGGTCAAGGCCATCGGCCTGGCTGGAATCCTCCCGCGCCGGTTGCGGCATGTCGTTTACCACGTCGTGCGGGACATGCACTACGCCGCGGGCCTTGCCCAAGCCGCGCGCGAGAAAGATGTCGCGCCGTGAAGCTCAGCGTCATCGTTCCCAGCTATAACGGCGGCGCGATCCTCGCCGAACACCTTCCCGAACTGTGTTCCCAGGTGGCGGCGCTGGTGGGCGGGGCCGAAGTGCTCGTCGTCGACGATGCGAGCAACGACCCGGACGATTCCACGGAGGCGCTCGTCACCGCGCAAGGCCCGACAGCACGTCTCTTGCGCCAACCGGAGAACCTCGGATTCGCGGGAAGCAGCAACCACGGCGCGGAGCAAGCCCGCGGCGAACTGCTGCTCTTTCTCAACAATGACATGCACCCCGAGCCTGGCTGCCTCGCGACTCTCGTCCGGGAGTTCGAGGAAGAGAACGGGCTCTTCGCGCTGTCTCCGGTGATTCTCAACCTCGAGGAGGGCTTCCCGGAGAGTACGAACCGCATGCTCTTCAGGCGCGGCGTCTTCGACCTCCACTTCCCTGGCCGCCACGGAGCCGAAGCGCCCGCAGCAGACGAGCATCGCCCCCTCGCCTACGCCTGCGGCGGCGCGATGATCTGCCGGCGCGACCGCTTCCTGGAACTCGGCGCGTTCCCCGAGATCCACGCCCCCTTCTACTGGGAAGACGCCGACCTCGGCTGGCGCGCACGCCGCGCGGGCCACGAGATCCTCGAGACCGGCTCCGCACGCGTCCTCCACGACCACTCCCGCACCATCGGCGCGCTCTACACGCGTTCCCAGGTGCGCCGAATCTACGAGCGCAATCGCCTCCTGTTCACCTGGATCCACCTCGCGGGTCCCTCGGCCTGGCTCCGGCACCTCGCCCTCTTCCTCCCCCGCTGGCTGCTCGCGCTCTTCCGCGCCCACCCGGCCGCCGTGGCCCCCTTCACGGCCCTGGCCCGCCTCCCCCAAGTCGCTGCCGAGCGGAAGCGCCTGGCGGGAACCCGTGCCCGCGCCGCAGAGATGATCCGCAAGCTGGAGTCGCGTCCCGGCACGGACCTCCGTCAGCTCGTCTCAGCGAACACTCGAATACCGTAGAAGGGGGCCGATACCAGAGCGGGGGTGTACCAGAGCGGGGGTATCGGGGCCAGAGCGGAGTTGCCAGTATCGGTATCGCATGCGATTCCATTCACCCTCACGCCGATCCCGGTCAGAAGTCCCGCGCCAGCTCCACAACCGTCGTGAGACCTTGCTCCACGATCACGGAGAGCGGCGAGCCCGCAAGTTCCAGACACTCGGGGTCGAGGCAGGCGGAGAGCAGGTAGCGTCCCGGCTCGAGCGCAGCAATGAGCACGCCTTCGTCCTCACCCGCAACGACCCTCTCGACAGACGCGCCCGAGAGCTGGAGCGCGGGGGACGTGGCGTGTACCTCGATCGCACCGCCCAAGGCCGTCTCGGGGAAGCGGCCCGTGGCGATGTGGCCGCGCTCGAAACGGCCAGTGACACGGGTCTCCACGACGCCGTCGGGAAGAAGGTGCGGGTGCTCCAAGACGACGCGGATCTCACCCTCCGCCGGGGGAATCCCGCCGACAACCACAAGCCCCTCTCGCAGGTCCGCGTCGAGCACCCGCGTCTCGCCCGAGGGCTCCAGGATCATCTCCGCGGAGGCACGTCCGCGATGGGGGTCGAACAGATCCTCCAGCAGGCTCTCGTCGTCGAGCTCAATGCTGATCTCCGCCCTGGGAGCACAAGGGAGATAGACGAGTCCCGCCGGTGCCGACTCGTCGACCCGGGTCGTCAGTCGATCGGCATTCTCCGGCCCTCGATCCGAGCCCAACCAGGACCAGCGCTCGAAACCGTAGGGCTTCAGCGCCAGCAGGTACGATCCTTCCTCGAGCGGGCCGATCGTGACGTCCTCGCGAGCGATGCCTCCCAGGGTCAAAGCCTCCAGCCGAAGCTCCGCGTCATCGGGTTCGATCGTCGCCACGTCGTCGCCTGCGGGAAGGGCGTACAGGTCGAAAGCCCGCAGATCCACCGCATCGGGCAGCTTCTTCCCATCGTCGCAGACGAGCGTCGCCGCGATCGTTGCCGCGGGAAGCACGAGCAGCTGCACCTGCAGCTCCTGTGTTCCTCCGGCGTGCACATCTTTCGTCTCGAGCACGCCAAAGGCCCCGTCGCGAATCCTCACGAAGAGTTCACGCGCGTGGCGGCCCGTCATGCGGGGACGCAGGCGATAGGATCCACTTGGAAGACCCTCGAGCCGCCCGCGGCCGGAATCATCCGAGCGCGCTTCCCGAGAGAAGTGCTCCTGGTCCTTCTCGTTGAACAGGGCCCGTTGCGGCGCGTCCAGCGCCTCTGCGACCAGAAGCGCTCCTCGGACGGGACGACCTTTCCCGTCGCGTGCTTCGAAGCGGATCGGGGCTGCGGAGTCCAGGGAAATGCTCAGGTCTGTACGACGCTCCTCTTCGTTGCAGACCACTTTGACCCGTCTCTCCGCGTCCAGGAGTTTCTCGTGACGGGCCACGACACGGTAGTCTCCCGGCTCGAGATCACGGAACACCACCCGATAAATCCGTCCCGTAGACCGGACACGAAGCGGTAGGACCTCGAAGGGATCGTCTTCCTCATGCCAAAGACCCACCAAGGCGTCCCTGATGCGGTCGTCAGCCCCGGTGCGCGGCCCTCTGACACTCACCACGAGCGAACACGGGCTTTCCTCGGCCCTGACGAGAAAGTCGGCGTGACCCACGCCACCCGCCGCGACCCTCAGATCAATAGACTCCGGGTCCGAGAACAGGCCATCGTCCGCGATCGACACGCGCCACTGACCCTCCGGCAAGAACATCTCGTAGTGTTCTCCGCTCCGGTCGCTCAGCCGTCCCCGCACGCGCTTCAGCTCCCAGCCGCCCGTCTCCACGAGCTGCTCCGCCCAGGAGCCCGCCGCGATGAGCCGCGCGACCGGAGAGGCCCGCCGATTCGTATTCTCGTAGCGGAGAGACCCCTCGATTCGTGCGCTGGCCCCGACCTTCCAGTGAACGTGGCGGGAATGCCATCCCTCCTCGATCTCCACGAGGACTCTTCCCCCACCCAGCCGCTGCTCGCTGGTCGACAAGTCAACAAGCAGGAGTCCCTCGGGCGGTGTGAGCGCGACCTCGTAGCGTCCCGGCAGGAGCATCACCTCCCTCGCGAGGCCATCCTCGAGGGAGATCTCGCGACGGCTCTCCCCTTCCAGGCTGCGGACCTGAACCCGCCCGGTGCTGCGCTCCGGTCCTTCGAGGACCTCCATCTCGAGAGCAAGAGGCCCGCCGCGCCAGAGGGCAAGACTCACCTCGAGCCGCTCATGGGCCTTGGTGAAGGTCACCCGCGGCTGCTCGGCAAAGGGATTCAGAGCCGGATCGACGAATCCATCCGGCGGCGTCGCATGCACCGCGTAGGATCCGGGGACCAGGCCCGAGAAGCGCACCTTGCCGCTCCCGTCACTCGTCGCCCGCGAAGGCCCATGGATCCACCGGTAGCGATCCTGCGGATCGGTCGTCCGGACGACCTCAATCCGCACGGGAACTCCAGAGAGCGCCCGCCCATCCCGATCCGTCACCACCACGTTGAGTTGCCCTGCAAAGACGGGAAGCCCGGAGAAGCAGGCGAGGACGAGTGCGAGAACAAGACAAGAGCGCGGCATAACAAACCCCCAGGACCGGTCGTCAACGATAGTCTCGAACGCGAGCGTCTGCCTCTTACGAAGCGTCCCTATGCGCAGCCTCTCGCGGCCTGTCGACGTCGTAGTCTACCTGACACTGTCGAGGGTTGGCGCGGCGGCCTGAAAGAGCATCACGGGAAGGGCGACCGGGAGTCCGCGGGGTCCCTTCTCGTGCTGGATCCCGAGCCGAAGCCTCCTCAACCAACAGCACGCGAATTCCCCGAGGAGAGCAACAATGCCCCTGAGGCGACTCGCTATTGGAGTTCCCGGGACGGCAGCCCACGAATCAAATGATGTCATTGCATTTCGTCGAATAGCAACGAAGTGGCACTTGTACCTGGATGGCACCTAGCCGAACACTGGGTCGGGATGAGAGCGCCAGCCCCACGTTCCTCAGGTTGAATCGGGAGCTGATCTGACTGTGGGAGTCTGACAATCGATACACCGTGACGGAGGCTGAGCTTCTCATCCCATCTGTCTTTCGATACCTGTGGGACGAGCGCGTTCTTCATTCCGTGGCGTTCATGGCCGATCGCGAGGGCATCACGGCGGCCGGAAGCACGAGCAGGGTCGCCAGTGCGCCGGCTCCGAGGCCGAAGATGACGGTGATGGCGAAGGCCTGAAACACGTGCTGGCCCGAACCCAGGCCCAGGGCCGTTGGCAAGAGGCCGGCGATCGTGGTCAGGGTCGTCGCCAGGATCGGTCGGAGGCGAATGCGAGCCGCCTCGATCAGGGCCTCCGCGGGCGCGGCGCCCTCGGCCCGACGACGGTTGGCGAAGTCCACGAGGATGATGCCGTTGTTGACTCCTATCCCCAGCAGCGTCAGCAGCCCGGTGGCCGAGGCGACGTTGAGTCCCGCTCCGGTCAGCGCCAGGCCCAAGGCGCCCCCCGCCAGGCTGACGGGAACGATAGCCAGGATCCAGCCAGCCTGCCGGAGTGAGGCGAACTCCAGGGTCATGATCGCCAGGATCAAGAGCGCGGCCGAGACGAGCACGAAGAGGAGCTCCTTCGCCGTCTCGAGGAGCACCCGGTATTGCCCGGTGCAGGCCGCACTGTATCCGGGAGGAAGATCGAGCTCCGCAAAGCGGTCGTCGAGGCGGCGTGCGACGGCGGGAAGGTTGCCCTCGACCTCGGCCAGGAGGGTCAACTGCCGCTGGCCGTTGAGGCGGTTGATCTCGGAGGGGACACGATCAAGGGTCAGGCTGGCCAGACGAGCCAGGGGAACGACCTGGCCTCGTCGCGCCGGGACCGGGAGGGTCCCCAGCGCCTCGAGCCCCCGGCCAAAGCCCTCGACCCGAAGCAATATTGGGAGTTGCTCCCGCTCGCGCAGCACCCGGAGAACCTCGTCACCCCAGAGGGTCGCAGCGACCGCCTTGCGGGCATCGGAGGGATCGACACCGAGGGCGGCACAACGCGCGCCATCGATGCGGATATCCAGCTGGGGGCGGTGGAAACGGCTGTTGTTGACGATGTCGTGGACCGCCGGATCGGCGTCGAGGATCTTCTCGACCTCCACGGAGATCGCCTCGAGGCGGGCCAGATCGGAACCGAAGAGCGTGACGCCGAAGATCGCCGGCAGGCCCGAGAAGGCCTCGTCCATTCGCTCCTGGGTCGGCTGGTGGAGCAGCAGGATGACACCGGGGATGTCGGCGGCGTCCCGCGAAAGTCGCTTCAGGAGTTCCTCCGCCGGGGGGCGTCCCGAGCCCAGGGGGGCCAGCTTGACGCGCAGCTCACCGCGGTTGATCCCTTCCACGCTCGCGCTGCCCTCAGGCGCACCCACCCGCTCCTCCACGAGGAGGACACCCGGTAGCCTGGCCGCTCGGCGGCCGAGTTCCTGGCCTACGCGAAGACTCTCTCGCAGAGAGACCCCCGGCGGCATGACGTACTCGACCAGAAGCGCCCCCTCGTCCACCGGCGGCAGCAGGGAGATCGGCCACGTGCGCAGGGCAAGGGAGCCGAACATCGACAGGCCGATGGTGACCGCGAGCAAAAGGGTCGCTCTCCGGTGCCGGAGGGTCCACGAGAGAGCACCCTCGAGCCACCGGGTTGCGACCCCCAGCAGCTTTGCCCCGGGTGCGCGGCCCCGCGTCGCCGCCCCCCGGCCCCGGGAGAGCATCGCGGGCACCGTGGTCAGGGAGAGCACGAGGGACGCGAGCAGGGCCACACTGACCGTCAGTCCGAAGGGCCTCAGGAACACCGCCGCCAGACCTCCAACCATGACCAGCGGAAGGAAGGCCGTCACGGTCGTGAACGTGCCCGAGGCGTCCGCTGCCGCGATCTCGGCCGCGCCTTCACGGGCGGCGACAGCCGCTGATTCTCCGAACTCCTGCCGGCGATAGACGTTCTCCGTCACGACGATGGCATCATCAACGATCATGCCGACGGCGAGAGTCAGTGCGGCCATGGTGATGACGTTGAGACTCTCACCGCCGAGCCAAAGAACGGCCAGCGTCGCCAGCAAGGACAGCGGAATGGTCAGCGCGACGGCGATCGTCGGGCGCGCCGCGCCGAGGAAGAACCAGAGCACGACCATCGCCAGCAGAGCCCCCGCGATCAGGTCATGGACGATGGCCTGCCGAGCCTCCACGAGCACCTCGGACTGATCGTAGAACTGCTCGACATGGGTCCCGGGAGGCAGCAGCGACCTCGCCCGCACGAGCTCGGCTTCTACGGCTTGCTCGACCGTGATGGTGCTGGCGGAGGGCTGCTTGCGGACGAAGATCGCCATCGCCGAGACGCCCTGAGCCCGAATCTCGCTGTGTCGTGGCGCCCTCCCCTCCCGGACACTGGCGATCTGACCGAGAGTCACCAGCCGACCGTCAGCCAGGGGCACGGCAACCGCCCGCAAGTCCGCGGAGGTCAGGATCCGCGTGTCGGCCCGGACGACCACGTCCTCGTTGCCCCGCTCGAAGAACCCGGCCACGTCGGCGCCGTGGGTCCGCCGGATCGCCTCCTCGATCCCGGAAAGGGTCAGATGGAGGGCGGCAAGTCGCTCAGGCTCCAGGTCGACCCACAGGGCGCGCCGCTGGCCGCCGACGACATCGACGAGAGAGACGCCTGGTACCGTCATCAGCCGCGCCACCAGGTCCCTTCGGACGATGGGCCCGACGTCGACGGGATCTCCGGCGCCCCAGATGGCCCAGCCGCCGACCTCCTCGAGGGTCGTCCCGATGTGCTCCAGGCGGGGCACCACACCGGCAGGCAGACTGGAGGCGGCTTGGCCAAGCCGGCCCAGGACGACCTGGCGCGCATCCCGCACCTCGGTCCCCCAGGCAAACTGTATCGTGATGACGACGACGCCCTGCATCGTCTTCGATGCGACTCGTCGAATCCCCGGCGCTCCCTTGAGCGCATCCTCGATGGGACGGGTGACCGACAACTCCAGGTCGAGGGGGGCGTTGCCGGGCGCGTGGGCGATCACCTGGACCACGGGCACGTCGAGGCTGGGGAAGAGACTGACGCTCATGTGCCCTGCGCCATACAGGCCGAGCACAGAGACCAACAACACTCCCAGCCCGATCTCCAGGGGGCGAACAGCCAGGTAGGCGATCAGCCGCCGCATGATCAATCTGCGACGGAGGAAAGAAGAGAAGCAGAAGACGGAGCTCGCAGCGCACGCTTTCTCATTCAGTCTTCCACCTTGAACTGCTGGCCGAATTGTTCCCAGTAGAGCTCGTAGGCACCGCGCGTTACAAGCTCCTCGCCGGGCTCGACGCCCGAAGTGATCTCGACCCAGCCCGGGCCCTCCTCACCCGTCGTGACGCGACGTTTCTCGTAGGACGTCCCCGACGCGGTGAACACCCAGGGCCCGTCATCGCTATCCCGCACGAGCGCCTCCGCGGGCACCGTCACCGCCTCCTCATGAAGCGCCACAACAAGGTAGCCACGCACCACCGTGCCCGGCGCCAGCGCACGGAGGGCATCGCCACTCAACCAGACCTGGACCGTTCCGGCATCCGCTGCCGTGGGCTGGATCGCCGTCACGGTGGCCGCCAGCCGCGTCCCACCGGCGCCCTCGATGACAGCCGCCTGCCCCGGCTGCGGATCGAGACCCGGTCGAGGGAAGACCTGGGCATCGATGCGCAACGAGCCGGACTCCCGAATCTCGCCTAGAAGATCGCCGGGGCGGAGCTCCTGCCCGGGGCTGACCCGCCGCCGGGCAAAGCGCCCCGCAGTGGGAGCGGTCAAGCTCAGCGAGTCCAGGAAACGCTGCTGGGCGGACTCGGCCACAGCCCGACGCGTCTGGGCAGAGGACAGATCCAACGCAGCCGCCGTGGATTCGCCGGGGGCCGCAAGGTGACTGGCACCGCGGCGCCGCGCCTGTTCCAGGCGCTTCGCGGCAGCCTCGACGCTGCGTCCGGCCGCCTCCAACTCGACCGCGAGCGCATGGCGGCGGGCGGCGACCCGAGCCCCTCCCAGCTCGAACACGACCTCGCCAGCACGGACCCGGGCGCCATCCGCCACGCGAACGGCCACGACCCGGCCCTCCACGAGGGCGCGTAGTTCGACGAGTCTGGCGCTTTCCGCCGTTCCGACGAAGGGCAGGTCGATCTCCACCTTCCGGATGAGGGGACGCGCCGTGAACACGGCTGGTTCCGGCCGCGAGACCTGCTTGTTCTCCCCCCCGCAAGCGACGGCCGCCGCCGCGATGAGTCCCGGCACGAGGAATCGCGATGTCCTCACGGCCTGACCTCCTCCGCGCTCTCCTCGGTCACTCCACCGACTGCCGTTTCCAGCGCGACGCGCGCCTCCAACCGCGCCTGGAGCAACGAGGCCCGCTGTAGCCTCAGGTCGAAGAGCTGAGCACGGACGCTTTGCCAAGCGAGACGATCGACATCGCCGCTGGCAACACCCTCACGCTCGGCGGCTTCGATCTGGGCCAGCGACTCGATGCCACTTTGGGCGGACTCCAACTGCTGCTGCAGCAGCCCGTCTTCGACCACCAGAGCCTCGACGTCCGCGCGCACCGCGGCCATCCGAGCCTCGTACTCGTGCGCCAGGCGGATCCGCGTCCCTCGCTGTTGGGCGATTCCGGCCTGATTCCGGTTGAAGATCGGCAGCTCGAGGCTGATGAAGCCCGCGAGAAACTTGAGTCGGGACTCGTTCCGCTGTCCGGCGATGCCGATCGAGAGCGCGGGAAACTGCGCAAGGACGGCCTGGCGCACGCGGGCCTCCTGGGCCTGGTAGCCCAACTCGAGCGCCTGGATATCGAGCCTCGTCTCCGCGGCATGCTGGACGAGCTGCCGGCGGCTGGCAAGGGCTGGCAGGACCGCCTGGGCCTGCGGAATGAGCACCGCGATTTGCGACTCCGGAGGGAACCCCAACAGCAGGTTGAATCTCGAGCGGGTCTCGGCCTCAGCGCGGGCCAGGGTCCCCTCGAGCTGCCGCAGAGCCTCGAGGGCGGAACGATGGACGCCCAGGTCCTCGACCGTGACGTCCCCCTGCTCCATGGCCCGCTCCAGCACATCGACTGTGGTCGACTCGAACGCGAGTTCCGACCTGATCAGGCCGAGCCTCCGGTCCAGCATCACGAGGCGAAAGGCTGCCATCCGAGCGGCCTGCGCCGTCTGCCACTCCTGCCAGGCGATCCCCAGATCGACGGCCTCCAAGGCGTGACTCGCCTCGGCCACCCGGGCCGCCCTTCCGATCAACGAGTTGAGGTCGAGACCCAGGCCGACGTTGTAGCCGCTGACGGTCCCCGCGGAACCGGTCCCGTGGGGCCTATCCACCTCGGCTGACAGAACGGGGTTGGGCAGCAGGCCCGCGGCCACGAGCTGCGCCGCCGCCTCGCCGTGGGCATCCCGCACCGCGACCAGTTCCGGGTTGGCCAGCACCGCGAGAACGGCCGCCTCATCCGGTGAGAGCCCGTCGGAAAGATCGAGGGCCACGGGACGCAGGAGAGGGTGTTGCAGCCTCTCCGAGGCGAGACGCAACCGCGCCGGGTCGGGCGCCGGACGGTCCATCAACTCAGCGGCCCGGGACAAGGGCACCGCCCTGTAAGTGGCACAGCCGGCCAACGCCAGCAAGCCTGCCATGACCACCGGGACGAAACCCGGCCTTCGCACACTCATCTTCATGCCTCCGGGCATCCTATACCCGCCCTTCTTCCTGCGCCCTCAACGGCCTGCCCCACCATCGTCTCTCGCGCCTCCCCCGCCGCGCAAGACCCTCCTCGAGGAGTCCCGAAGCGTCTCACCGCTTGATCCTGAGCCTCGACAGCAGGGCGAAGATCACCGGAAGGACGAGCAACACCAGGGGAACGGTCAACACCAGGCCGGAGATGATCGCAATGCCCAGCGGTTGAAGGAGTGCGGCCCCCTCGCCAAGAGCTAACGCCAGCGGGAAAAGAGCCAGGATGGCGGCCAGCGCAGTCATGAGAATGGGCCGAAAGCGCAGCCGCCCTGCGGCCACCAACCCCTCAGTGAAACCAAGCTCCTGTGCCGATTCTTTCCATTGGGCCAGGAGGATGATGGCCGCCTCCGCGCAGATGCCGATGATCATCGTCAACCCCATCATCGAGGAGATGTTGAGTTCGGAGCCCGTCCACCACAGGCCGGAGAAGACGGCGGTCGTAGCCAACATGGCGGTGAGCAGGACGGATATCGGAGCCGCGAAGCTCTCGTAGATGAATAGCAGCAGCGAAAACACGAGGGCGACGGCTGCCGCCAGAACCGCGATCTGGCCACGGAACGACTCCTGTTGCTGCTCGTACATGCCACCATAGCGAACCGAGACCATCGCAGGCAGCGTCAAGTCGCTGACTGCCGTCTTTACATCACGCATCACGGACCCCAGATCACGCCCCGAGATTCGGCCCGTGACCGCGACCATCGTCTCGAGATTCTCCCTGACGATCTGTGGCTGCCCCGTCACCTCCACGACCTCCACGACTCTTCCCAGGGAAACGTCATGCCCCTGACTCGTCCGCAGGCGGAGGCGCTTGATCGCCTCGATCCGGGCCCGAAGATCGGGCCGTGTCCATACGCGGACTCCAACCATCTTCTCGCCGCGCCGCACCTGCGTCGCGACGTCGCCCTCCAGCGCAATCGTCGACAACCGCGTGACAGCGTCCGGGTCAAGTCCCAGCATCTGGGCCTTCAGCCGATCGACGTGGATCTCCAACGCGTCGCCCGCGAGCACCACCCCGCTCTTCACGTCGACGACGTTGGGGATGCGCGAGACCACCTCCGCGACCCGCGTCGCGTGATCGCGCAAGTCCTTCCCGGTGGAACCGAATAGCTTCACTTCGATCGGCTGTGGAACGGCCGTCAGATCACCGATCAGGTCCTCCATCAACTGGGCCAACTCGATCTCGAGGCCCGGAACACGGCGAAAGACGCCTGAGCGGACATCGTCCATTACCGCCTCGATCGGCCGACGCGGCATCGGCACGAGATGTATGAAGTAGTCGCCCTCGTTGGCCTCGGTGATCCCGCCCCCGAGAGCAAGTCCGGTGCGGCGAGAGTAGCTTTGGATCTCCGGCACCTCACCCAGGACCTGCTCCACTATTCGAAGCCGACGATCGGTCTCCGCGAGGGAGGTGCCCGCTGGCGCACGATAGTCCAGAATGAACCCCCCCTCGTCCATCAGCGGCATGAAACCGGTGCCCACTTGTCGAAACGAGACCCAGCCGAGCACTATGAGAGGGATGATCAGCGCGAGCAGGAGAAACGGCTTGCGCAAAAGCAGGCGAAGGGTCCTCTCGTAGCCGCGTACGACACCCCGGAAGAGCCTTCCACCGTCGTTCACGTGGGCGTCCCGGTTTCCAAGAAGCACTCTTGCAAGCACGGGTACGGCCGCGGCCGCGAAGAAGTACGACACGGCGAGCGCCGCGGCGATCGTAAGCGAGAGAGCCTTGAAGAAGGCTCCCGTGACCCCCGAGAGGTAGGCCAGAGGCGCGAAGATGATAATCGTGGCGAGAGAGGATGCCGTGAGGGCCGGGAGCATCTCCTCCGCGGCGATCGAGATGATCCGCTGATCATGTTCGCGCTGCTCCCGCAGTCGTCGCACGATATGTTCCACCATGATGATGCCGTCGTCTATGATCAGGCCGACAGCCGCGGCCATTCCGCCCAAGGTCATGACGTTGAGACCCGTATGGAAAACGAGCAGCAGCAACGCGGTGGCGGCGAGCACCGCCGGGACCGCAACCGAGACGACGAAAGCGATCTTCCAGTTGCGAAGAAACACGAGCAAGACGACGACTGCAAGCAAGACACCGATGATGATGGCGTCGCGCACCGAGGCCGCGGAGGCGTTGATGAGCTGCGACTGGTCGTACCAGACCCGCAGCTGGACGCCGGCGGGCAACGAACGCCGGAACGACTTCAGACTCTCGCGGATTCTCTGGGAAACTCGAACCGTGTTCCCCTCCGGCTGCTGGTAGATATTGGCCAACACCGCGTCACGACCATCTGCCGTCACCCGTGTCCATTCGGGCCGTGCGACATCCTCGACCGTCCCGACATCGGATAGCAGCACGACGCCGGAGGGCGTCTCGCGAACGATGACTCGGCCGAGCTCGGCAGGGTCATGAAACTGTGTATCGGAGAGGATCAGGTACAGTTTCTCGTTCTCCTCCAACCGCCCGACGGCCTGTACGACATTCGCGGCGGAGACGATGCTGACGATATCCCGGAAGCTCAGACCGAGGGCCTCCAGCTTCGGCGGATCCAGCACGACCTGGTACTCCTGCGTGCGTCCTCCCAGCACGGCAATCTTGGCGACACCTTCCACCCTCGAGACGAGGGGCCGCAGCCGGTACAGCGCCAGGTCACGCAGTTCGACTTGCGATTGGGATGCCGAGGTCAGGCTCAGGCCCATCACCGGAAAGACCGTGGGGTCCATTCTCCGCACTTCGTAGTTCAAAGCTCTCGGCAGCGACGGCAAGGCCTGCCCAATGGCTGACTCCACCTGCAGGGTCGCGGAGATCATGTCGAGACCCCACTTGAAGGTCGCGGCGATCTCACAGCTTCCCCTCGATGTCGTCGATCGTACGGTCACGACGCCCGGCACCGTACGGATCGCTTCCTCGAGGGGCCGCGTCACCTCAACGACCATCCGCCCCGCCGGACGATCCCCGGCATCTGCACTGACGACGATGCGGGGGAACGTGGTGCGCGGAAAGAGACTCACCGGTAGCTTCACCAATGCGGCCATGCCCCCCCCGACGAGCAGTAGCAACACGAAGAGGACGCTTCGGCTGTGCGCCTCGATCCACTCTCGGGGTGCCATCGATCACTCCCCCCGAGCGGAGATCGTGGTGACCGCCATGCCATCCGAGAGACTCGTCCGGCCGGTCGTCACGATGATCGCGCCCTCTTCCAGCCCGTCACGAATTTCCGCCCACTGGTCGTCTTGGATCCCCACATGGACCACTTGCCAGCGAGCCGTATCCTTCTCGACAACGAACACGCCTGTCTCTCCGTTGCGATCCAAAAGCGCCTCTCGGGGCGCGCGCAGCGCACCGGTTGCCGAGCGGACGATGACGCGGACACGAACTCTCGCTCCAGCCAGCATCCAACGCGGCGGCTTCACCGTCCTGATCAGCGCTTCAACGAGTTGCGTCCGCGGATCCACGACATGATGAAGCCGGGCAAGAGCGGCCCGGTCGACCTCGGCGCCGCCGGCCTCGAACACCGGCAGGATGTCAACTGGCATGCCGGAGCGCAGTCGAATCGCGTCTTCGGGTTCGAAGCCCGCTCGGACAGCGAAGCCGCGAGCGGGCGCGACGAGCAGGGCGTCTTCTCCGGGGTGAACGAGCGCGCCCGCCGTCGCCAGCACTTTCACGACAACACCTGCGAAGGGAGCCGTGATCGCCTTGGGACGGCCGTTTCCGTCGATACCCAGACCCTCAAGTGTGGCTCGGGCGGAGGCCAACCGTCTGGACGCCAGTTGGACGACCTCATTCGTGGCGAGCCGGGAGTCTCTCAGACGTTCCAGACGCTCGCTCTCCTGCCGCGCGTGCCGGAGATCGATTCGCGCCAACTCGACTTCCAGACTGGAAGACGGCAATGGACCCAGGCTCAGGAGGACGTCTCCCCCGGCGATGGCTTGTCCCGCGGTGACAAACACCCGTGCGACTTGACCAGACCTCACGAAGGAAACCGTGCGCGTCTCGTCCGGGTCGAACTCGACGCTGCCGAAGGTCTCGACGGTCTCTTCGACGCTGCCCCGCTCGACGCGCAGGGTCTCGACCGTGGCGACCGCGCGCTCGGAGGCGCGGCTGCCAAGCGCCGCTTCGGCCGCGTTGTCAGGGCCCGAGCAACCCCACATGAGCAGGCACAAGGCAGCGAGCAGCACCCACATCTTGATCGTTGTCATGACGCTCCCATCCCTCCTCGGGCGTCCCGTCGCCGAGCTTGGCAACGCGCCGACCGTTCCATGTCCCTTCGACTGTAACTCAACTGGAGACGTCAACGTCGAGGAGTCGTGGTTCTATTCTGAGCCCGCGACCTGAAGAGAAGCTGAAGGAGGCGCAGACTGTTCTGCCACCGGCTTGGCCCGGGGTCTTCAGGAACGCTCGAAGCGGGGCAGCGCCGGCGGGTGGCTCACGAATGACCCGGGCGGGGACCGGCGAGTCGTTCTCTCGAGCCGCGCGAGCCGCCGGGAAAGCGCCGAGTTGGGAGAATGTCAACAATGGGCCGGGCTCTTCAGCTTGTTTTCAGCTTGGCATCGTATCCTCCCCTTGGTCACGCAGGCAACGACTCGCGACCGGCAGCGTTGATTCCCTGCGAAACGCCGACGAGCGGCTGGCCGCGTCTTGGCGGCTAGGCGCCAATACCAAGAGGAGAATGACCATGAGACGACTCGGAACAAAGGCAAAGCACGACGGCTTCGTCTGGAACCTGCTGGTGGTTGTGCTGGTGGCCACAATGGCCGTTGCCAGTGTGGCGCTGGCTGCTGAGAACGAAGACGAGGAGCGCAACGCACCCATCGACCAGATCATCGCTGCAGCCAAGATCAGCCTGGGGGACGCGGTCGCTTACGCGCTGCAAGCACACCCGGGCCGCGCAGTCGAGGCCGAACTCGAGGGCGAAATCTCCGACAGCGGAACCGATATCTTCTACGAGGTGAAAATAGTCGACGCAAGCGGCTCGTTCTACGAGCTCAAACTCGATCCGGCGGATGGCCGTGTTCTCGCGGACACCCTGGAGGACGAGAGCGAGGATGCCGCCGAACAACAGGAACTTCAACAGGCTCTGGCCGGGGCGAAGATCGATCTGGCCACCTGCATCTCCGCGGCTGCGTCCGAGAACAAAGGGCGCGTCTTCGCCGCCACGATGGAGATGGACGACGGCTCGCCAATCTGCGAGGCGGCCACGACCGGCAAGCGACATCAGTACGAGATCGAGATCGACCTCGTCGATGGCAAGGTCGCCGAGATCGATCGCGCGACGTACGATGATGACCGCGACGAGGACGATGACCATCACGGCGATCGCGGCCAGGACGAAGACGACGACTAACCCGGATTATGCATGAAGCTTCGAGTCGAAACGGCGTAGATGTACGCTGGCGTGCCCGCACGAGGCTCAAACAGCCGAGGTGTACCTGTATGGTACT
>JANTFM010000044.1 GCA_024763475.1 Acidobacteriota bacterium
GAATACACGAGCGAGAAGCCTGAGTGGAGACACCGACGCCGCGCTGGTCCTGCGGGCGCGGAAGGGTGATCTCGCGGCGTTTTCGCAGTTGGTCTCCCAGTACCAGCGTCCGCTGACCGCCAAGGCGATGAGCTGTCTGAGGAACCTGGAGGACGCGGACGACCTCGTCCAGGAGACCTTCCTGAGAGCCTTCAGGAGTCTCCGCTCCTTCCGGGACGACACGCGCTTCGGACCCTGGCTCTACCGGATCTTGCGCAACCTGGTCATCGATCGCTCGCGCAAGGCCTGGAGGGAGATCGATGGCGCGGAGGATGCCCTGTCCACCCTGGAATCCGAGGCAAGGAATCCCGAGCAGGACGTGCTCGCGGCGGAACTCTCCGAACGCGTACAGAAGGTGCTGGACGCGTACCCGGAGGGACGACAGAAGGAAATCTTCCGGATGAGGTTTCAGCAGGGACTCCCGATCCAGGAGATCGCCCAGAGGCTGGACCTGCACTCCGGCACCGTGAAGGTCCATCTCTTTCGCAGCTCCAAGAGGCTCAGGAAGATGTTGACGGAGGCCGCAGAATGAGACGCGTTGAACCTGGAAGGACAGAGAATCCCGAACTCTTCACCGACCGCTTCTTCGAGCGGCAACGGCAGGAGATCATGAGCCGGCTCGATGCCGAGCAGCAGCGCCGGAGCCTGCGCTGGCGGGTCCTGCCCCTGCTGGCGGCATCGCTGCTCGCCACGGTGCTCGTCTTCTCCGTGGTGGGCCGCGCGCCGGAGCCGTCTCCCGAACTTTATGCCTCCTGGCTCTCCGAGCTGGCGGTCGACCAGCCCGCACCCTCCGGTGAACCCCTGGCCGCGTTTGGCGCCTGGGGGCTCTCCGAGACGGACGCCTCGTTCGTGTCGGTCCCAGAGGACGGTGAGGCCGCGGTCGCGACCCTGCTGCCGCCACTCTATGACACCGAGGACACCCGTTACGGCCTCGGGGAATCGCAGCCCCCGGAAGACGACTTCGAACTGTGGTTCGGAGAGTTCTCCCGCGAGGACACCACCGCCGACACCAGCCGGCAGCAAGGATGAGACCCATGAAGAGCAAGACCCAGCACCGACACAAACGATTCCTTCCAAAGCTCGCGATGGTTGCCGCGCTTCTCCTCGGAAGCGGCGTCCTGCCGGCCGCGCTGGCCGGACAGGGCCCCGAAGCCCCCGGGTGGTGGTCCAACGCGAGAGTCGTCGAGACCCTGCATCTGAGTGCAGAACAGGTCTCCCGGATCGAAACGCTGATCTACGACTCCTCGGGGATGATGATCGACCTGCGAGCGAAGATCGCGAAAGCCAGCCTGGAACTGGACCGGCTGCTCCGCACCGATGATCTCAACGACGACCGGGTGCAGGCCACGATCGACATCATCGCGGACAGCAAGTGCACCATCGAGCGCGAGAAGCTCAGCGTGCGCGTGGCCGTGGCCAAGGTACTCGATAGCGATCAACGTGCTCAGCTACGCGAGGTCCTCAAACGAGCCAAGACGAAGCGCAACAGGTTCAAGGAGTACTCGGGATGGAACCAGCGCCAGGAGCAGCGGAGGGAGCGAGCACCGCGAAAGTGATCCCCCGCTCACCCGCTTTCTTCGTGGACCCTTGTCGCGAGGATGTGCCGCTGCGGTCGGGTCGCTTCTCCGGAGCGATTTTGACCCGAAGACGCACTCCACCGACCACGATCGCCGAAACGAGCTGGCCTGACAGCACCTTCGCGGCCGCAGCCGAAGGGCTCAAGCAACTATCTGAGCTTTGGGTTCGCGCAAGCATTAGTGCCCCGTTCTCGCGCCCGGATCCGGGTCAGCTTTGCTTCGGAGGGATTGAGCGAAGCCGGAGGCGTCGCAGAGCGGCGTCGAGGACTGCGCGATCGAGCCCGGGCCGAGGATGGCCCGTCGAGGGGATGCGATAAGGGGTCGTTGTTCCTGTGCAGGCCAGCCCCCCATCGAACGGGCGCCCTCCGGAGGCGCCCTTCTTTTTGTACAATGCACTTTCCGGAGGCCAGACATGAACGAGAACCCAAGGGTTGCGATGGTAGGAGACGGCGGGTGGGGCACGGCGGTCGCTACCGTGCTGTGCAGCAAGGGAATCCCGGTCACGATGTGGGGCCACGACCCGGCCTACCTCGATTCGATGCGGGAGCAACGCGAGAATCGGCTCTTCCTGCCGGGCGTGCCCCTTCCGGCTCTGCTTCGCTTCGAGGCGGACATGGAGCGTGCACTCCGCGACGCCACGCTGGTCGTCACGGCCATTCCCACCAAGTTTCTGCGCCTGTCTCTCGCGAAGGCCCACCGCCTTGTCCCCGACGGGGTGGGTGTCGTATCCCTGACGAAGGGCATCGAGCAGGAGACCTTGCTTCGACCTTCCGAGATCCTCACGGAGTGCTTCGGTACCCGCCGGGTCGCGGTGCTCTCGGGGCCGAGTCACGCCGAAGAGGTCGTGCATCGCAAGCCGACGACCGTTGTCATTTCCTCCGAGGATCGAGGCCTGGCGCAGCAAGCCCAGGAGATCCTCCGGACGCCCTTCTTCCGCCCCTACACCGCCGGGGACATCGTCGGCGTCGAGTACGGAGGAGCCCTCAAGAACGTGATCGCCCTCGCGGCAGGGATCTGCACCGGGCTGGAACTCGGCGACAACGCCCTGGCTGCACTCCTGACACGGGGGCTCGCCGAAATGACCCGCCTTGGTGTTGCGATGGGCGCAAAGGAGAAGACCTTCGCCGGCCTCTCGGGTATCGGTGACCTGGTGACGACTTGCGTCTCTCCCCACGGCAGGAACCGCGCCGTCGGACTCGCACTGGGCCAGGGCAAGCGATTGGCTGAGATCCTGGACTCCATGGAGCAGGTCGCTGAGGGTGTCACGACCACTGTCGCGGCGAGGGCCCTCGGCATCAAGGCCGGTGTGGAACTCCCGATCGCCGAGCAGGTCTACCAAGTGCTCTACGAAGACAGGGACCCGCTCCCAGCCGTCTCAACCCTGATGACGAGGATGCCGAAACCAGAATAGCTTTGCCCACCCCTCTTGCAGGGGAGAAACCCGCCGTTCCGTGAGCCCCGGTGCTTTCGAGGAAGGAGCGAAGCGTCGTTCCGTGAGCCCCGGTGCTTTCGAAGAGGGAGTGCTGCGTCGTTCAGTGCGCCCCGCCGCTCTCGAGGAAGGAGCGCTGCGTGGGCCGGTTCTCGCGCACGAACTCGCCGCGACTGCCATCCCAGCGCAGCACCTCCATTTCGCCTTCGGGATCAACGACGAGGTAGTCAAGACCGGCGAGCTTCATCAGCGTCAGCCGTGAGCCGAGGCCCGCGGGAACCCAGCGATAGGCGGTCTCATAGAGCTTGCGCTTCAAGACGCGTTCGATCGCACCCTCCTTCTCCTTGAACCCAAAGATCCGGGTGAAGCGGTTCCCGCTGTTTCCTCCCGAATCGTACTTGAGGAAGATCTCGGACTGTCCGCCACCGTCGATATCGAGGAACGCCAAGTCCGCGATCTCCGCATCCTGATCCCCAACGCGGCCAAGCAAGACGCCTTCACGAGTGAAGATGAGCAGCCCTCCTGCCGCTTCGACGTAGATCTCGTAGCCTGGCGTGTGGTGCAGATCTTCAATGCCGGCCCGCGGTCCAACCATGCTCCGGCGGAAGGAGCTCTCTGCCGTCGGCTCGAGGTACTCCTCTAGCCAGTACTGTGCCGAGCGCTCCATCTCACTGAGTGCTTCCCTGGCAAGGAATCCCGCCTGCATCTGGCACAGAGTCCTGGCGGCAGCCATTCGTCCCTCCTGGTCGTCCGCCAGGAGGAACTCGAGCGCCAGATCGGCGTTCGACGGGAGCGCGGGAGCCTGAACAGCAGCCTGGGGGGCCTCCGACGCGCTTTCTGACGTGTTGATCGCCGCCACGGGGGCGGGCTCTGCTTCGGCCTTCACCTCACGATGCAGCGAGAAACAGCTACTGGAAAGCGTGAGCACACCACACGCCATGACCGTGAGCGTTGCCGTACGAAGAGTCTTCTTCATCACCTGTGAAACCTCCCTTTGCAAGGAGTCCGATCGCGAGACAATTCCCCGACAACGAAGATTGGTCCGCAGCGACGAATCGGCAATCGCTTCGGCAGCTGCGAATCGTGATCTCACGTCAATGCGAACGAGAAAGCGCAAAATGCAAGAAAAAGGCTCTAATCCGCAAAAAAACGACCTTTGACGCTTGATTGCGGATGATCCCGATGCTACCAATGTTGCGGGTCCCACCCAAACGAGGGGCTAACGCTCAGAAATACTCTGGAGCACGGAGGAGTTCTACAAGATGGCTATGAAAAGGAAGGCTGCCAAGAAGAAGGTCGCGAAGAAGAAAGTTGCGAAGAAGAAGGCGGCCAGAAGGCCTGCCAAGAAGAAGGCCGCCGCGATGGAGATGCTGCTCGTTGGCAGCAAGGTCAAGGCCGCGCTTCGCTCCCAGAACGTCAACGTCTCTGCCGATTCCGCCGAGGCCCTGAACCAGGTCGTTTACTGGTACATCGACCAGGCCGCCAAGCGCGCCTCCGCCAACGGTCGCAAGACGGTCCGCCCCTACGACTTCGTCGTTGGCTAGGCTGGAGATCAACGTCTGTGTCGGGGCGGCCCTTCAACAGGCCGCCCCGTCGTGTATCGAGCCCGGCTGTTTGATGAACTTGCCGGGTTGAAGGATCGCCGATGGGGATGCGTGTCGCGGGGATCGCTCTTTTCTTGCCGGTTCCCCTCGTCCTCTGGCTGTTTTCCTTCACACCGCTGGGCATTCCGCTCTCGCTCACTGCCGGTGTCCTTGTCATGCTGACCCATCCCCTCTACGCGCGCCCGTTCGCCCTGGAGCGAAAGACGCGACGCTGTCTGTGGTGCGGGCGAGAGACCAGGGACGGGACCTTGCTCACCGTCGCCGAACCCCAGGGCGAAACGACCTGGCGCGTCTGCTGCGCCGATCACGAGTCTCGCCTGCGGCGCTTTCTCGGCTGGGCCGGCAGAGGACGCTGGCTGCTTCGTGGCGCGATCCTCGGTGGACTCGCACTCCTGCTCGTCGTCACGCCACTCGCCGGCACCGGACGGCTCGCCCCCCTGGTTCCGGGCGACGGCATCACATCGTTCAAGCTGCTGGTCGCTCTCGTCGTCTTCCCCCTCGGGCTGCTCGGCCCCGTCGCGGGACCACCCTCGCCCGGGGCACTGCGCGTACCCTTCCCCGTACACATCCAATCCCTGATCGGCACCTGCGCCATCACCTGGCTCTTCCGCATCGTGGGAGCGATCTGGCTGCTGCGCAGCAGCATCTACGTGGCGCAGCGGCTCGAAATCGGCTAGATCTCTCGTGATGAACAGACGACGCGACGCCGCCATTCTCCTGATCGGCAACGAACTGCTCTCGGGCCGGGTGCCCGATGAGAACCTCGCCTATCTCGCTTCGGAACTCTGGAAGCTGGGAGTCCAGGTCCGCGAAACACGCATCGTCGCCGATGAGATCGATCAGATCGCCTCGGCCATCGTCGAACTGCGGAAACGCCATGACTGGTTGCTCACGACCGGCGGGATCGGCCCAACCCACGACGACATCACGATTGACGCCGTGGCTGCGGCATATGCCGTCGGCGTCGAGTATCAACCCGAACTCGAGGCCCGCATTCGCCAGCGCTGTGGCCTGACCCTGACGGACGCGCACCTGCGCATGGCGCGGGTTCCGATCGGCTGCACTCTCGAGGGCGGCTCCGAGAAGAACTGGCCTACCATCCGGATGGGAAACACCTTCGTTCTTCCTGGAGTCCCAGCCATCATGAGGCGGAAGTTCGCCCGTCTGGCGCCGCTCTTCGACCAGGGCAGCTTCCATCGGGTTCTCCTCGAGACGACGCTGGACGAAGCCGTCATCGCGGAGAGGATCGGGGCGATCAGCCGGCAACATCCCGAGGTCATGGTCGGCTCCTATCCCCAGGGAGACGACGCCGTCACGCTGAGTTTTGAGGGTCGCGACCAAGCCCTTGTGGAGGCTGCGGCCGCCTTGGCGCGGGAGAGCCTGGGCACCTGAATCCCCGGGAGGGATCCTGCCGAGCTTGCCCTAAGCTGCCCAAATGCACAGATTATCCGGGTAGACCCTCAGGGAGACACCAGGATGCGAACTGCCATGACGAGCCGTCCCCCGGCCCCACCGAGTGCTGCGGAACGCTGGTACCGCCTCGGCGCCGATCTCGCACGGGTTGGGCGATTCCAGGACGCCCTGCAACCGCTCGAACAGGCCCTCGCGTACTCGGTCGAGGAAACGCAGGTCCCCTACCTCAACGCGCTACGCTCCTACTATGGACTCGCCGTGGCGATGGCGCGCGGCGACGCGGATCGAGGGCGCCGCATCTGCGAAGAGGCCGTCATGAGCGATCGTGGGGACCCGCAACTCATCGTGAACCTGGCGCAGGTCTATCTCCGGGGATCCCGCAAGGACCTTGCGATCGAGGCCGTCAAGACCGCCCTGGCACTCAACCCGAAGCACAAACCCGCCGCCGCCCTTAGGGACCAGCTTGGCGTCCGGCGCCCTCCCGTTTTCGCCTTCCTTGCACGGACCAATCCGCTCAACCGCATGGCGGGACGGCTCCGATTCAGGATCCATGCCGCCCAGTAAGCGACCCCATCCTTCCCTCTCGCGAGCAGCAGGAACGAGCCGATCAACCAGGTAACGCCGGGCCGCGGGCGCGCCCCGCAGATCGGTCCCGAGGGTTCGGCACGACGAAGGCGCTCCGCAGAGCACTCCGGTGCCTGCGAGTAGAGAAGGCGCCCCGCAGATCGATCCCGAGGGTTCGATACGACGAAGGCGCTCCGCAGAGCACTCAGGTGGCTGCGAGCAGAGAAGGCGTCCAGAAGATCAGTTCAGGTAGGTTCGAGCAACGAAGGCACCCCGCAGGTCGCCCTCCGCGAATCCGACCGCCTCGTCCGTTGGATACAGCTCCTGCAGCCTCGCGAGAACTTCCGGCTCGATGCCCGCCGGATCTCCATGACAGAGGAGGCAGGGCTTGCCCATCATCAGCGGCTTGAAGAAGTAGGCGGCATCCCGCTCCCCGTCCTTGTGGGCAATAAAAGCCCCCTCGGGCAGCTTGCCTTCCGCATTCAAGGCCTCGAAGCGTTCGAGCTGCGCCCTCTCGAAATCGCTAGGCTGGTTCGCGGGATTCCGCAGCCTCAGGCTGACCCGGTGGATGAAGACTTCATCCGTGGAGGCCTCGCCGGTGAGCGTCTGCGCCTGGCTGCCGCAGAACTCAAGAGCTCCGAGGGTCCCCTTCTCGTCGAGAGCCGCCACGAGATGGCCCTTCAGCGTGCCTCCCAGCATCTTGACGGAGTTCTTCAGCGTCTCCTTCACCTGGGCAGGAATCTCGACCGGCACCGGCGGCGGAGCCACCTCGGTCTTTTCGGCAGCTGCTTTCTGCCCGTCTCCAGGGGCGCACGCCGGCGTCAGGAGCAGGAGCGCGAGAAGTGTGACGCTCAACAACGCAGCAACAATCTTCATCTTTGAATCCTCCAATACTGAAAAAAGCGTTGGGGCTCGTCCAGGATCTCGGAAGCGCTGGAGTCCCTCCGGGACCGTGGAGAGCGTTGGGTCTTGTCCGAAGCGCCTCGACATCATGGATGGACCGTTCACCTGTCTTGTCTAGTCCAGCGCCGGGAGAATTCTACCCCTCACCTCTCCGAAGCCCACGCGGTACCCCTCGCCCTGGGCCCAGCCGGTGAGGATCACCTCGTCGCCATCCTCGAAGAACTTGCGCTCCTCACCGGAGCCGAGTCGGAGCGGCTCGCTGCCGCGCCAGGTCAGTTCGAGCATGGAGCCCCGAGAGTCCTTGGTCGGCCCGCTGATCGTCCCCGACGCCAGCAGGTCGCCCGGCGCCATGGGACATCCGCTCACGGTGTGATGCGCGAGTTGCTGGCAGATGTTCCAGTACATGTAGCGGTAGTTACTCACGGCAATGCGTTCGGCCGCCTCCATCGTCTCGGTCTTCAACCATGTCTCGAGGCGGATGTCGTAGGACCACTCGTTCGGTGCCTGCAGGTACGGGAGCGGCTTCGGGTCCTGCTCGGGGCCGGCGCAGCGGAAGGGCTCGAGAGCCTCGAGGGTGACGATCCAGGGAGAGATCGAGGTCCCGAAGTTCTTCGCGAGGAAGGGCCCGAGGGGCTGGTACTCCCATTTCTGGATATCCCGAGCCGACCAGTCGTTGACCAGCACGAAGCCGAAGATCTGCGAGGGCGCTTCGTCGACCGCGATGGACTGCGCAAGGTCCGTTCCGGGGCCCACGAAGAAACCCACCTCGAACTCGTGGTCCATGAGGCGGCTGGGGCCAAAGACCGGCGTCTCCGCCCCAGGCGGAAGTTGCTGCCCCTTCGGCCGGACGATCGGCGTGCCGGAGAGAACGACGGACGAGGCCCTCCCGTGGTAAGCCACCGGCAGGTGCAGCCAGTTCGGCATGAGCGCGTTCTCCTCCCCGCGGAACATCACGCCGACGTTGGTCGCGTGCTCGCGAGAAGAGTAGAAGTCGGTGTAGTCGCCGATTTCGACCGGAAGGATCATCTCGACCTGCTGCTGAGGAAGCAGCGCCTGCTCCCTCAGGGCCGCGTCGTCCCGCAGCAGAGCGACGTCATTCCGCAGCAACTCGTGAATCCTCCGCCTGGCCGCCGTCCAACTCTCTGCGCCCAGCGCGAGGAAGTCGTTGAGACGCTCGGCGGAGAAGACCTTGCGACCCGCAAGGACGGTCTCGTCGAAGAGGCCGGCGGCCTCGAGGACCGAGAGATCGAGGACCATCTCGCCGATCGCAACGCCGATTCGGGCGCGACCACCCGGCTCTCGACGAAAAAGGCCGTAGGGCAGGTTCTGGATCGGGAAGTGCGAGTCGCTCGCGACCGCTACAAAGGAACGGGCCGCCGGGTCGTTCGTCGGGTTGTTCATCGTTTGCTCACTCTGTGTGGTTGCGTATCAGGAATTCAGAGAATGCCAAGGCGGCGCAAATCCGCGCGCGGCTCGTCGAAGCTGCACGACCCGAAGGATATCACCGCCCTGGAACGCGCGGCAGTGATCGCCTTGCTCGGCACCACGAACTCGCGATAGCGGAACGCGTTCTCATCGAAACGGAAGTTCGCCGCTTCGGTGTCAGACAGGATCCTCCGCGTTTCGTCCTCGTCGATCCCGCAGCTATCAAGAAGAATTCCGGCGCCAAAGAGGTTCAGGAAACCATGCTCGTAGACGTCGAGATCCCCGCGGTAGACGCGAAGCGGATGGTGCAGGCCAGCCGTCGCTTTGAGAGCTACGCCGTGGCGCCGGCACATCGTCAGCGCGAAGGCGACGTCCTCAACATCGGGATAGGCCTCGGCGGTCACGCCACCGCAGCGCATCTTGAAGCCCGCACCGTTCCGGCCCGCCAGCTGCTCAATCAGCGTCGCGGCCCGATCCCGCCAGGCCGGCCCGGCGGCCGCCTCGAAAAAGACGGACGGGATCGGGACCGGGCCCTCCGCGATCCGCGACATCAAACGCTCGGGCGTATCGCCGGATGCGGGCGACAGCCGGATTTCCAGGAGCTCGGGCCGGACCCGGTCTCCGTGACCTTCGCGAAAACGCCTTATCGTCTCGAGGTCCCTCGCCAGCGACGCGGCCAAGCCCGCCGAGCCCGGAGCACTCGGTAGAAGCGAGAGGCTCCACGGCTCGCTTCCGGTGAAGAGCTCACCCGCCAGGGCGTCCAGTTCCCCAAGCCGCGATACCGGGCAGATAAAGTGGGAGAGCATCCAGGCATCACCCCCCTGGCGGTAGGCCGCGTAGTTGCGGGCAGCCGGCTCCATCTCGAGGCCAGCCGGCGGAAAAAGACCTGCATAGTCGATGAGCCCGCCGAGGAACGCCTTTGCGCTTGAACGCATTCTCTTCACATGCTCCATGGTGAGGCCACGGTCCCGTGCGCCCCAGTCTCTCGTTACCTGGGAGTTCCAAATGGTTAAGGTGCAGATCCGCGCATGCTAGCAGGCCTTTTCCTTGGCGACACCTAACCTGTCCGCTCGTCTTCTTGCGAGATGACTGCACTCCGCGGGATTAGCCCGGAATGTCGCGCTTTTATACATCTTGCTATTCGTTTATACTTTTCGCTATGATCCATCCTCCCGTGCTCTTCGTGATCTTCGAGGCAACCCGTGTCGAAGACGATGCGAGAATCGACCGTCTCGTCGATCTCGCCTCCGACCTACGGAACAAGATCACCCGGGTCGAGATCATCTACTTCCCCGGCGCCCACCTGCCTGCCGGCGCATTCGCCGAGAGAGTGCGCGGAAAGAAGGAGGGGCCCATCGTCCGTGCACGGCTCGTGTCCGTGGAAGACACGAAGGATAGTGGGGCCCTGCTGGCCGCCCTCTCGGAACAGTTCCGGGCCTACCCCTTCCTTCCGGAAGAGGAGGACTACTACGTTCTCCTGCCCCCGGGCGCACCGATCCTCCAGGCGGTCCTCCTCCGCCTGATCAGCTCCCGTCATCTCCCCGCGAAGGCGGCAAGCGTCGCGGAACGCCCGGACGGCCCAGATGGGCGCATCGTCGAACTCAGGGTCCTCGAGATGTCCCGCGAGAGCGATCCGCGCGTCACCAACAGCCGCATCCGCGAGAAGGATGAGGCGATCTCCTTCCTCTTGGGGGGCGTCTCCACGCACTCCGCCGCTTACGAGAAGGTGATCCTGGGGGTGGAGCGGGCGGCTCTCGGCACGGGGCAAGCCATCCTCCTGCGAGGCGAGCCAGGAACAGGGCGGGCCCGTCTGGCGCGACGCCTCTTCGAACTGCGCCGGGTCCGGCTCCATCTTCGAGGACCCTTCGTCGCCACCAGCGGCTGGAACCTGCGCGGTGCCTCGGGGATGGCGACCCTGGTGGGCCATGGATCGGAAGGCAGCCCCCCAGGACTGCTCGCAAGCGCCGACAGCGGCGTTCTCTTCATCTCGGATATCGATCGCGCGGACATGGAGCATCAGGCTGTCCTCCTCCGCGTCCTCGAGAACCGTCTCTACCTCCCTCTGGCCTCGGGAAGCGAAAAGACGAGCAGCTTCCTGCTCATCGCGACCAGCTGCGAAGACCTCGATACTCTCGTGGGCACCGAGCAGCTCCGCGCCGACTTTCTCGCTAAGCTGAAGACTTGGAGTTTCAACCTGCCCCCGCTCCGAGAGCGTCTCGAGGACCTGGAGACAGCCTTCGACTTCATCCTGCTGAGGGTCTCCCGGCGCAGCGGACGCCGCGTTCGCCTCAGCTCGGAGGCTCGAGAGAGCTACCTCGCGTTTTGCAGGTCCCGTAAAGCCCGATGGACCAACAATTTTCGTGACCTGGTAGCCTCCGCGCATCGACTGGCGTCCCTGCCCTACGACGAGATCCCGCTCGAGGACGTCGTCGAAGAGATCGAGACTCTTCGCAGGACGTGGGCCGCAGACCTCTCACCGCTGGGCCACGACCCGCTCCTCGCCTTCCTCCATCCTCAGCAGATCGCCGACCTCGATCACTTCGACCGGGTGCAGCTTGAGGAGGTCATCGCCGTCTGCCGCGAATCCCGTTCCCTTTCCGAGGCTGGCCGCGTGCTCTTTGACGCCTCCCGAACCCGCCGCAAGGTCACCAACGACGCGGATCGCCTCCGAAAGTACCTCTCTAAGTTCGGTCTGGACTGGCGCGACGTCGTCGGACACGAGGATGCTACCCTGTAGGCTCGGTGGTTTTGCGACCTGCGTCACGGGGGAATTCCGATGGTCATGCGCTTCGTTCTGCGAGTCCAAGTCGTTCTCTTCATCTTTCTGGGTGCGGTGTCACCAAGCGCCGCAGCCGATCAGGCCCGGACCCTCGCAGGACAGATCACCGGCACCTCTCTGTTTGCAGGCGGCCTGCGGAATGCCGCGGGCCTCGAACTCGTGATCCCGGGAGGCACGCTTCGAGTCTCCGCCGGGGTCCTCATTCCCGGCACTCCCCTGCAAGGTCATTCCCGCGAATGGGCCTTCGCCGGCAGAGCCCGCATGGAGCTCACACCACCCAATGAGATTGAAGCCGATCAACTCGAGTTCTTCGCAAAGAAGAGGACGCTGGACTACGAGATCACGGAGGGCGTCCTCGCCCTCGGCGAAGGAGACACTCTGGCAGCGGTGGAGCGGCAGCCTCCCCTCGGCCCGCAAGATGCCGGGACAACCGCCGCTTGGGTGGAGACCGCAACCACGCGCTGGGATAGTTGGCAGCAGAGCCCGGAGCGGGAGAGCCTGAAAGTTCCAGCACGCCTGCTGCGCTCCACGGTCGAAGCCGAACCCTACTCCGAGTACTTCGTTCTCTCCACGGTAGACCCGGAGGAACGCTCTCTCGCCCTCGTGGAAGATCCCGGCGAGGCAGAGTCTGCCCGCCTTATGTGTTTCATTCCGATCGAATGGAGTACGGAAGACAAGTGGGAGTACAGGGATCGAGTGAGGATTTCCAAGGGGTCGGCGTTCATCAAGGAGATCGTTTACCTCAAGGGTTTCTGGGACACATGGCTCTCGTGGCCGAACAGGCCTTCCACGCCTGATGTCGAGTCCCGCCACTACGAGCTCCAGGTCACTCTCGACAAGAAAGCGGAAGGACTCACGGGAACGGCTCGTATCGACCTCGAGGCCATGCGGGATGGGCTGCGTTCCGTCACGCTCCAGGCATCGTCCTCGATCAAGATCCGCTCCTGCCGACTGCCGGGCGGGAGCGACCTGTTCTTTCACGTCGGAGAGGGTGAGGCGCTGGTCATCCTCGACCGAGTCTTCGCACGAGGCGAGCGCTTCCAGCTTGACGTCGAGTACGAGCTGAGCTCTCAAATCAAGATTCGGCGCGGACTCTACACCTCCCTGGGTCCTCGTGCGTGGTATCCCCATGCGGGAAGAGAGGACCTCGCCACCTACAATGTGCTCTACCGATGGCCCCGCAGCGTCGGCCTGCTCGCCTCCGGCCACTTGATCGCAGAAGGAGAAGACGCCGGCCAGCGTTGGCAGCAGCGCGAACTGGAGATTCGCTCGACCGGCCCAACCTACCGAGTCGGCAAGTTCGAGATTCAAAAGAGCCAGGTTGGCAATGTGGAACTCATTCTCGCTTTCTCGAAGACCTCGACCCGTTGGATGACCAAGGAGAGGAAGAAACGGCTCGTGGCCATGGCGGGTGCCATACTGCGGTTCTCGGAGGCACTCTTCGGACCCTATCCGCTCGACACCCTGACGATCGTCACGACGCCGGACAACTACTCCCAAGGCCTACTCGGACTCATCACCCTCGGCGAGGGTGGGCACAGCGTCTTCTCCCCTACGACAGATTACCGCATCACCCTGGCCCACGAGATGGCTCATCAGTGGTGGGGCAACATGGTTGCGCCGAGAAGCTACCGGGACGCGTGGCTCTCAGAGGGGATCGCCGAGTACGCATCCATGCTCTTCGGGCGACATGTTCTGCGCCCACACAAGATTCGTTTCAAGGGCCCCTTCCAAAACTGGAAATCGCAGTTGACAAGCCACTTGAGTGCTTCCCGCACGGTGGAGCAGGTGGGCCCGTTCACGCTCGGAAGCCGCCTCAACTCCAGTAAGTGCGCCTACTGTTACGAGATTCTCGACTACGTCAAAGCCGGCAAGGTCACCGACATGTTGTCCCAGATCATCGGGGAGGACCCGTTTCTCAGCGCACTCGAGCATCTGGCGCAGTCGTGCGCCGGGACGCGTATCTCCACCGAGTACTTCTTCAAGGCGCTCTCCCAGATGACTCACACGGACCTCGATTGGTTCGTCAGAAGGTACGTGCAAGGAACAACCTCCCACACGCTGATCTACAACACGAGTCAAGATGAAGTCGGTTCGGGTGATTATCGCGTCTCTTTTGAACTCACGCAGAAGCCCGACACCGTGAACGTGGGCACTTTCGTCCGTCTCCCGAACGGCCACTGGGATGTTCGTCTGCGCGAGAAAGTGATCAACTCGGTCGATGACTCGCGCTTCGTTCTTCCCTTCGTCATCCGTGGCGAGGACGAAGATAAACAAGTCAAGAAGGGGCGGATCACGATCGAGGGGCGCTCGAGCACGGTTACGGTTCGCGTTCCCTTCGAGCCGAAAGAGACCCTGATCGACCCGGACCAGACAGCGCTGGCCTGGATCTCCCGGAAAGACAACAAGCTCTCGGAGATGCAGAGGCTGTACCGCGAGGCTGAGGAGCAATGGCTCCGGGGCGATCCGGAGACAGCGTTGGCGACGGCCGACGAGGCGCTCACGGCCTCGACGGGTGAGCGAGAGAAGGAATTCGCCGCGATCGACCGCTTCAACGTCAAGAGCCTGCGCACCTCTCTGCTCCTCGATCTCCAGAGAACGGGCGACGCGAAGCTGGCCATGCCGAAACTCAGCAGCTTGCGGGTGAAGCACCGCGCGGGAAGAGACGCGGGGTTGCTCGTCCACCGGGCCCGCATCCTCCTCCAGGAAGGCAACAGCAAGAAGGCCTACGGCCTGCTCTGGAAGGAGGTCCACGTCGGGGACAACCGTCTCATTCGGGCCTACCAGCTGCTCGCCATCGCCGCACTGGAGCAAGGCGAGCAGAAGATCGCCGACGAGGCCATCAAAGTCCTCGAGACCGAAGGCATAGATATCACGCCTCTCGACCCGCTCCGTGAGGCGTGCCGGCGACACAACGAACAGCAATAGCGGGTGAGGGAAGGCACAGATCGCTCATGCCACCGACGAGCACCGCGGATCAGCCTCCCCTCGATCCGCCGCTCGAAGAACTGCTGGAGATGAACCCCGAGGACTCCTGAGCTGATCGAGCACGCCGCGCCCCGTCTACGGGCCGTCTCGCCACCTGCGGGCACTTGTGGGTGGTGTTGGTCCACGAGACGACGGCGGTGATCACCGGAGCCTCTCCATCGGAAATCGTCACCATGCTCAATGCTCAGAGTGACCCCGACGCACGCGCTACAACCAATCGACCGGGATCTTGCCGCTGCCATCGGGCCGATCGATCACATAGGTGGGGATCGCAGGGCCGGGAAGCCGGCCGCGGAGACGGCGGGTGATCGCCTGACCTTCTTCGGTGGAGAGGCGGAAGTGGGCCGTACCGGGGATCCGGTCCGGATGATGCAGGTAGAGCGGGCGCACGCGGCGCTCGTAGAGTCCACCGAACAGCTCCACCAGGGTCTGGGCGTCGTCATTGATGCCTTGCAGCAGAACCGTCTGGCTGAGGAGGGGGATGCCGGCCGCGTGCAGCGCCCCGATCGCATCGTCGAAGCCCGGGGTCAGCTCCCGGGGATGGGCGACATGGAGGACCATCCAGAGGGGTCGGGGCGAGGCCGACACGAGGGTGCTTGCGAGCTGGGGGGTAACCCGCGACGGGTCGTGGACGACCGCGCGGGTGTGGATCCTCACGGTGCGCAGTTCTGGAACTCGGGCGAGCGAGGCGAGAAGACGCGCGAGGGCATCGTCCTGAAGCACGAGGGGATCGCCACCGGAAAGGATGACCTCGCGGATGCCGGGTTGCTGCGCGATGACCTCGACCGCGCCGTGGAGTTCGCGCGGCCGGGGTTCCCGCCCAGCACCGGCGCGGAAGCAGAAGCGGCAGTAGACATGGCAGCGCGTGGTGACGAGCAACAGAGCCCTGTCGGGGTACTTGAGGAGCACGAGGCGATGCAGGCGCTTCGCGTCCTCGCCGACCGGATCGTCGGTGGCGTCGGGGTCCGGGGCCAGTTCCTCCGGGCGGGGCCAGGAGATCGCGCGGATCGGGTCCAGGGGGTCGGCGGGATCGGCGAGTGCGAGGTAGTCCGCGGGGAAGCGGAGGGGAAGGCGACGGGCGGCCAGGCGCGCTGTCTCGTCCAGGCGCACACCGAAGCACCGCGCCGCCTCCTCAAGGGTCGTTGCCGGTGAGCCCGCCCAGCGTCCGCGTTCTGGGATCGTCACCTCTTCGTCCGCCATTGTTCGCCTCTACCGCTTCAAGGTCTTGCCAGGGCAGCAACGTCACCACCGTTCCCCTATAATGCCTCCATTCATAGCGGGCATGCTGCACCCAGACTATTCGTAAGGCCCTGTATGGTACTCCGCAGGCTGTTTGAGCCGAGTACGGGTGCGAGGGCCCGAAAGGGCCCGGCCAGTGTGCAGATACGCTGTTTCGGCCGAAGGGC